>JBKHJK010000048.1:0-9129 GCA_046538215.1 Armatimonadota bacterium | reverse complement strand
GAAATGCTGCGAGTGCTGCATCGTCATTCATCCAGAATCAGTGCAAGTACCGGCAGATGTGGAGTCGCGGTGTGTGCAGGAGGCTGATCCGCTGGAGCTCATCAAGCAGGCGCTCGTATGGGCCAATCATGAGCCGGTGCTGGTGCTGTCGTCGGACCTGAAGAATCCCTCGGCTCCCCTGGCCGAATACCTCGATTTTGTCCGCGCGGGGTATGACGCCGTTATACCAATGTCCGATGATGAGACCCCACAGCCGTTTTTTGCCATCTACACTCCGGCGTGTCTCTCCGCGCTGAACACCCTTTTGCTCTCCGGCCGGCACCGGGTCGCCCCCCTGCTCGAAGCGGTGAACACCAGATTCGTGGAGGCCTCAGAGGTGGCGAAGTTCGGCGAGCCGGAAATGATCCTCGCCAGAGAGTGATCTGCGGGCTGCAAGAAGAGACACACCCACAGCTTCACGCTGCGGGCGTGCCATCTCGATACGCGACATCGCTTCCTGCCTGCTCGGGCCGCAAGGAGACGCCCCGCCGACGCTCAGTCGATCAGGAACGGATCCCAGCTTCCGAACTGCGCGTGGGTCTTGGCGTGTCCGTCACAATACAGAATATTCATCTGCCCGTTGTGGCGGTAATGGATTCGCCCGACCCTGCCGTCCTCGTTCATCGGGATGACGCTGCCGTCTTCGTTGAAGCCGATGAATTCAACACGCCCCATGTAGTCGCTCGTGCTTTCGAACATGGCGATCGTTTCAGACGGTTGGTCAATTGCCGCCAGAATGGGGCCGGGGGGTGTGTAGTTCCATGGTGAATGGCGCCCGCCGGTTCCACTGACGAATGCGCTGCTGTTTTGGGCAACCCCATAGCTGCACGGCATCACTCGCCCGAAGAACCCCTCCGCGTTCGGGAGACCGTTGCGGCGGTACGTCGCCTCATATTTGCCGCTGGGGCAAATAAACATCTGCTCATTTTTCGTGTACGGCTTAAGACTGTCATACCAGCCGTGGCAGCGTTTGGAGCTTCCATCCCCATCCATGTCCCATCTGAAGCCCGGGAAGGTTTCGTCGTAGTCCTGAATGTACATCATCAGCGCAAGGCCGATCTGCTTCATGTTGCTCAGGCACGACGACTGCCGGGCCTTCTCCCGCGCCCGTGCGAACACGGGAAATAAGATTGCCGCCAGGATGGCGATGATCGCGATGACCACCAGCAACTCGATGAGTGTGAATCCTCTGTCCATGACAACTCCCCTCCACACAATATGATAATTAGCATACTTTCCATCTCTTTCCCGACGCTTTCGCTGAATCCTGCATTCGCAAAAAAAATCCGCCCAAATACTACGCAGTTGCGGAATATGCAGCCCGAATCCTCGCCGAATCAATGGATGGAAGCGTCACCGAAACAGAAGAACACCCTCTACGCCGTCGCGCCGCAAGGTTGTGTGGATATGGTTGCATTCTCACGGTGCCTGCGTGGGTGCGTTCGATAATGCGAGAGCAGGCGCCACGGCACATTACGGGGGACAACACCGACGCAGTCGGGACCTGCACCGTTGCGTCATCGGGCGAAATACAGTAGGATGAAAAAGGCAGCCTTCGACCGGCTGTCTTCGGCCGGTGCCCCGGATCTGAACCCCTGCGGCGGAAAGGATGGAAAGCCATGCGTGCAGTTGTGCAGCGAGTCTCGTCTGCCTCCGTGAGTGCCGATGACCGGGAGGTTGGTGGAATTGACAGCGGGCTGGTGGTACTGGTGGGATTTGGGGAGGGCGACGGCGAAAGAGATATCCACTGGATGGCCAACAAGCTGTCGGGCCTGCGCGTTTTTGAGGATGCCGATGGAAAAATGAACCTGAGCGTGCTGGATACAGGGGGCAGCATCCTGGTGGTGCCGAATTTCACACTGTACGGTGACTGCCAGAAGGGCCGGCGTCCGAGCTTCAGTTCGGCTGCGGCGCCCGAGAAGGCCCGAAAGCTGTTCGATCGCCTCGTCGGTCTTTTGAAGGAATGTGGGGTGCCGAGTACGAAGGGTATCTTTGGCGCACACATGCAGGTGCAGTTGATCAATGATGGACCCGTAACACTGATCATAGAAAGCCCACAGTGAAGTGCAATGTCTGGAAACCAGAACAAGCCCGGGACAGATCGCGAACAGGCGGCCCGCCACAGGGAGGCCGGAGATTATCTCGCAGAGCGGGGCGAATATGAGGGCGCCATACGCGAATATGAGCGCTCCACCAGTTTCGAGGAGCACGACGCCTCCGCACAATGCGCCCTCGGAGACGCGTATTTCTGCAACGAGATGCCGCAGGCGGCGTTGAATGCCTATCAGAACGCTCTCAAGCAGCAGCCAAAAAACGCCGAAGCCCATTTTTGCCTCGCCGAGTTCTGGATCAACTACGCCCGCTTCCCCGCGGCGATTCGCGCACTGGAAAAGGCGGTTCGGTGCGATCCCGACAGGCACTATTACCGCTACCGCCTCGGCGATCTTTATGTGATGCTTGGCAAGTTCAGCGCCGCGCGCCACCAGTACCACCAGGCAATCCGCCTGGCCCCTGACAACGGCTTTTATCGGCACAAGCTCGCCGATCTGCACGCGCGACTGCGTGAATGGGACCGCGCTGCTTCACTCTACGAAAGTGCGGTGGAGTGCTGCCCCTCCGAGGAGTTCTACAGCCTCCGGCTCAGCGCAGTATATATTCGGCAGCGCAGTTACGCCAAGGCGTACCTGCAGCTTCGCCGTGCGTGCCAGATGAAGCCGGACAACCGGGCCTATATGCACATCCTCGCGGAGCTTCTTATGGCGATGGATGAGCACGCCGCAGCACTGAAAGCGTTCCAGCACGCGGGACGGCTGGACGAATATGACCGTGACTGGGTGAGGCGGTGGCGGAATCGCACCGGGCTCCCCTCACGTCTTTCGGAGCTCCGCCTCGCCACCAGCTTCCCCAAAGGCAGAGGATAGGGTATGGCAATCACACAAAGACATGTCGTCGGTGCCCTACAGACCAACTGCTATCTAATCGGTGCCGACGGTTCGGCCGACGCGGCCGTCATTGACCCCGGGGCCGAAGCAGACATGCTTCTGCAGGAGACGGCGGATATGGACCGGCGTGTTACGGCCGTGGTGCTCACCCACGGGCACGTGGATCATATCAAGGGCGTTTCCGAGATTGTGGAGGCCACAGGCGCGGAGGTGTACATTCACGGCGCCGACAGCGATATTCTCCGCTCTCCCGATCCCTTCTGGTCCTCCATGGTTGGGGGCTGTGAGGGCTCGGAGGCGACCGGAAAGATTGCAGATGGCGATCTCCTGGAGGTTGCCGGGCTGCAACTCACCGTCATGCACACCCCCGGACATTCACCGGGCTCGGTGTGCTTGATGATGGATGGCTCCTGCTTCACCGGCGATACGCTCTTTGCCGGTAGCATCGGCCGCACCGACCTGCCAGGTTCCGACCCGCAGGCGATGGAACGCTCCCTGAATAGGCTTATGGAGCAGATACCGGACGACGTAGAAATCCTCCCCGGGCACGGCCCGACCAGCACCATGGCCGAGGAACGATCATCCAATCCGTTTCTGACCGCCATGACACAATGAAGCAGGGCTTTTGGCTCCGACAGGCCCGGTGGGGGCGGCAGGCACAGGTGCAACAGAAGAATAAAAGACCGCTCTGAGATTGTCGGCAGCGTGAGATGGCAGGGAACTTTCCTCCGCGGGTGCGGGTCAGATGTGTAAATGTGTCAGTACCAGGTTTTCCGCTGTATAGAATATGAGGGGGTCATCAGATGAAAATGGGTGTACTTGTAGCGCTTCTGCTTGTTATATTTGTGGCTTTGGCCGCCACCGCCGCTGATTTGCCCGTCAATCGGGTGGTGTTGTTTTCGTCCGGTGTCGGCTATTTCCAGCGCGGTGGCGAAATCGAGGGCGACACGACCGTCGAGCTGTCGTTCAAGATTGACCAGATCAACGATATTCTGAAGTCCATGACGGTCCAGGACCTCGGCGGCGGAAGCGTCGGTGCAGTCACCTACGCCCCGAGAGATCCGCTGAGCCATACGCTGCAGTCGTTCGCCGTTGATGTGCTGAACAACGACACGCTGGCCGAGCTTCTGACGAGCCTCACGGGCGAGCAGGTGACAGTCAGCATCGGCGGGGAGACCCGAAGAGGCACCATTGTCGGTGTCGAAAGCCGCCCAACCGCCGAGGGCGAAGTGGTGGTGGACGTCGAGGTGCTCAATCTCCTGACCGATGCAGGCGTCACCCAGGTGCCCATCGCCTCCGTGAAATCCATCACCCTCGACGACGAGAGCCTGTCCGCTGACATGCACAGGGCGCTGGCGGTCATTGCCGACGCCCGGGACAAAGATAAGAAGGGTGTATCCATCGCCTTTCACGGGGACAAAAAGCGTGAGGTACGGGTGGGCTATCTCCTGGGCACACCGGTGTGGAAGACCTCCTACCGCCTGCTGGCGGATGATGAAAAAAGCTACCTGCAGGGATGGGCGATTGTCGAAAACACCACCGACAGCGACTGGGACGATGTGAGTCTGTCTCTGATTTCCGGCCAGCCCATCAGTTTCATCTCCGATCTCTACCAGCCGCTGTACGTGGACCGGCCGGTAATCAGGCCGCAGGTGGCCCGGCAGATGGGGCCGCAGGTGTACGGTGGAGCGGTGGAGGAAGCTGAAGATGAAATGGCAGTCCGCAGGGAAGGCGCGGGCGCCGAGGGACCCAGGGGCGCGCCTCCGGCCCCGGCATTCATGAAAGCGGCCCCCCAGCGCGAGGATGCTGCAGAAGCCATGGACATGGCCTTCCGCGGTGGAGGTGTACAGGCACAGGCCGAGGGCGCGGAGGTCGGAGAGCTGTTTCAGTACGCCATTGACCAGCCCGTGACGATCCCCCGGCAGCAGTCGGCGATGATTCCGATCGTCAACCAGGACATCGAGGGGACCAAGGTCTCCATCTATAACGCCGACGTTAACAGGGATCACCCGCTGAACGGTCTGCGGCTGAAAAACTCCACAGAATTGCACCTGATGGGTGGCCCGATCACGGTGTTTGAGGACAACGTGTATGCCGGTGACGCCATGATCGAGGACCTCCCGCCCGGTGACAAACGCCTGGTGTCGTATGCGGTTGACCTCGCCGTGCGCGTGGATCCCCAAAGCAGCAGCCGTTCGGCCAGCAGGCGCGTGGCGATGAAGATCGTCAACGGCGTCATGCACATGTCCCAGAAGTATCACGAGGAGAGCGCCTACACGATCAAGAATACCGCCTCCGAGCCCCGCACGATCATCGTCGAGCACGATATCCGCAGCGGCTGGAACCTCGTGGAGCCGAAAGAGGCCGATGAAAAGGCCGCCGGCGTGTACCGCTTTGATGTCGTGGTGAAGGCGGGGGAGACGGTACAGTTCGCCGTCGTCGAAGAGCGGCCGATCAGCGACACCGTGGCACTCGTGCAGGCCGGTGTGGATCAGATCGAGATGCTGATCTCAGATGTCGAAATCAGCGACGAAATGAAAGACGCGCTGCAGAAGATCAAGGGAATGCAGCGCAAGATTGCAGATCTGCAGCAGCAGATCACCGACCGCAAGGAGCGGCTCGAAGAGATCAACAGCGAGCAGGAAAGAATCCGCCAGAACATGGCGGAGCTTTCCCACGACAGCGACCTGTATCAGACGTATGTCAAGAAGCTCGCCGATCAGGAGAAGGAGTTCGAGACACTGCAGGGCGAAATCAACAATCTCGAAAAGCAGCTTCGTGACGCGCGCAGCGAGCTCCGCGATTATGTTGACGCTCTGAGCATCGAGTAACAAAGGCCCGCCTGTAGCCAGGGATACAAACAGGGGACCGTGTGAGGCAATTGCAGCGGTCCCCTTTTCCATGAGGCGGCTGTGAAGGGAAGTGCTCCTGCAGAAACGAAATGGTAACTGCTATGAGCCACCATGAATCATTGGTCAGCATCCATCCCAGAGTATGGTTTCAGCGGCTCCTGATTATGGCGCTGCTGGTGCTTGTGGCCAGTTGCAGTGTCGCGGAGACGGTGTCGCTTCTCGATGGCCGCTGCCGCGTTCCTGTACCCGACGGATGGCGGGTCGAAAACACCTACGGTGACAGTGGCGTTGTCCTGAGGCCGCCGGATCCGCGTGCCTGGCCGGTTGAAGTCGCAGCGTGGCCGGCGCCGGAGGGGGCCGAAGAAAGCCCTGCAGCCGCCGCTGATGCTCATGAGGCGATGCTGCGACGAGAACATCCCTACGCCCGCACCAGTGTCGAAGATTTCGCCACCTCCGACGGTATCTCCGGCCTGCTTGTTACCGGCGAAATCACCGTCCGGCATGAGAACACGATCGCCAGCGTTTTCTGTGTCTTCGCTTATGGGGGCCGGTATTTCGTCGTCGGCACCTTCGCACTGCCGGGAAGCGAGGAACAGGCCATCGAGCGCTCCCTGCGCCCGGTCGCCTCGCAACTGCAAATCAACAACACGGCCTCCAACCACAATACGGCGGGTGACCAGAAGCCGCCGCAGGAGACGCCCGAAACGGACACGCCGGGGGGCCGGGATGACGCGCCAGAATTGCCTCCCCTCACCGGAGGCGACAGCGATGCGCCGACGGTGGGCGAGACGGTGCCGCCTATCACGCCCAATTACAACGACACCGCCGCTTCTCCGCTGCCCGAGCGCCCCTCTGCGGAGGGTCTTCTTGGGATGTCTGCTGAAGGTCTTCGGGTCCGGGCCCCGGCGGAATGGACGATTGAAGCCTCCGGCGGGCAATGGACGGTTCACCCGAAGGGCATGGAAAGAAGCACGCTGGGAATCCTCATCTGGCCGCTGAAGGCTCTCCGGGCAGATATGACGCCATCAGAGATCGCTCGAAAGGCTTTCAACCACTGGAAGCCGACGGCAGAGTATGATCTGGACGTGCGGCAAAACGGGCAGTCGGAGGCGATCATTTCCGGAACAGGTATTGGCCCCAGCGGCCCGCTGTCTGTTTTAGGCAACTGTGTGGTTTCAGACGATCATGCCCTGCTGACGGCCCTGTACGTCAGCCCTGATCGCTCTGAAACCGACTGGCCGATGCTCGCCGAAATGCTGAGCAGCGCCCGGATCGAGAAGGTTGCATTTACGGAACCCGCCTACGCCCCTGAAACGTATGAGTGGGCGTTGCCGGGTGTGCCGGAAGTAACCTTTCACGTGCCCGAGGGATGGAAGATCAGGGGAAGCCTGGACACCGGCGGCGGGATCAACAGCATAAGCGTGGAAGCCGTCAGCTCGGGCTCACCGCGCAGCTACGTCACCTGCATGCAGCCGGTGTTACCCCTTTTTAAGGGTCTTTCGCAGCTTCTTATCGGACTCGGTCACAGGGAGGGCGACCGGTATCAATCGGCGGGAGGGCGGACGTACACGCTGCTTTCACCACTGGAACCCCAGCAATTCATCACACACTACTGGAATACAAAAAGCCGCATATCGCTGCGAGCGCCCGAAGTCGTTGAAGCTCATGACAGCAGCCTCGGGCGGGGCCTCATCACCTCCCCGGATGCCGAGGGTGTGGAGATGATTTTGCGTGGAGATTCCAGCATGGGGCCGCGCCGCCACCACTACATCGCTGCAACCGGCACGGTGCGCACGGATGATACCATGACGTGGCAGGCTGCGGTGATCGAGGCAGCCGGGCCCTCGGGAAATGATGCTGAGGCGCTGGCGGCGGCTCGCACGATCATAGGCAGCGCGGAGATAGAGACGACAGGGACATCAGAGCAGATCGCGGCCAGAATCCTACTTCGGCGGGCGAAAAACGCCGTGTCAGTATTCCCGCAACTGAGCGAGTCACCGATACCGGGCCTTGTTTCGGTCATGAGCCACACAAGCGCAGAGGGCACATCAGAATGGGAGCCGCCGGCCGCGTGGGATGATATCTGGCGGCAGATCGCCGCTGCGCACGCCGAAGATAACAGCGCTGAAGACCTCCTGCCGGAGCTGATGCTGTTCACGGCTCGGGGACGGAATACAGCGACTGACAGCCGTCATGAAAAGGAGTGATGACAATGGCCAAGAAGCTGGTCACCTGCGAACATTGCGAGGGCACAAAGACGTGCACGGTCAGTGGCGGCCGCAGCTGCAAGGCGTGTCTGAAAGCCGCAGGCCGAAGCATCCACCAGTGGGCGACGGTCCGCTGCTCGTATTGTGGAGGCATAGGGAAAGTATGGGTGGAGGTCGAGGAAGACACCGAAGAAGATGATGAGCAGGCCTCCGAAGAGGAGACGCCTGAAGCACAGTAGAGCCGGGGAACCGACAAAAAAGTGAAATTTAAAATGAAACTTTCACAGCGCGTGTGTGTCATACTCTCTTGACTGCGCACAAGTAAAGTGCTACAGTCTGTAGTTCAAGAACCGCGTACCGTTTCATTCCTTTGACAGCGCCATAAGCCCAATCCCGGCAAAGAAGGGAGGGACCTCCTGCCTGGTTTATGGAGTGCCGCTGTCAGGGCCGCAGCAAAAGCCGTGTCGTCCTGGAGTCCACGCACAGAGGAAACTAAGGAAACTCTGTACACAAAGGCTCCTCCGACGGCGGGTGAATTGCTGCGGAAAACGCTCCAAGCGCATTATCAGACGCTGGAGCAGCCGCACAAGCAACACACCCCAAGGAGGGTAAAATCATGAAGAAGCTCTTAGTAATAGTTGTTGTAGCAATGCTGGTGGCTCCCTGTCTCGCACAGGGCAATCCGGCACAGACGGTTCCGTTCGACCACTGGGCATACGACGCGGTCCAGGAACTCGTAGACAACGGCGTTATCATTGGTTACCCCGATGGCACATTCAAGGGCGACCGGGCGATGACCCGCTACGAGTTCGCAGCCGCAATCTCCCGCCTGCTGGACAAAATCAGCAATGGCGACGAGACGGTCATCAAAGGCCAGCAGGGTCCGCAGGGTGAGCAGGGTCCGCAGGGCCCCGCAGGCCCGCAGGGTCCCGAGGGTCCTGAAGGCCCCCGTGGGCCCGCCGGACCGGGCGCTGACGTTGATGAGGCCCAGGTGGCCACGATCGTCAACAAGCTGGTTGATGATTTCAAAGACGAGCTTGCCGACCTGCAGCAGGACGTTGATTACCTGCAGGACGACATGTACGACCT
>JBKHJK010000047.1:0-9132 GCA_046538215.1 Armatimonadota bacterium | reverse complement strand
ATGTTGACCGGCTCAAAGGCGTCAACGATACCTTCGGCCACGCCGCGGGAGATATAGTGCTCGCACAGGTTGCCGATATCCTCGTCGAGCAGGTGCGAAGTGATGACACCGTGATGCGCATCGGCGGTGACGAGTTTCTGGTTATCATGCCGGACACGACGGTCAGCGACATCAGAGGGGTTCAGAAACGGCTGCAGTCGGTGCTCCGCCAGACCCTCCGGAGGCTGGCGAGAGAGGGAAAACTGGCCCCTGAAATAGCGGAACTGGTGGGATTGAGTGGCGGACTCGCCGAGTACCGCGCCGGTGATGACAACACCTTCGAAGAGACGCTGCAGATCGCAGACAGGCGGATGTACGCTCAAAAGGATCAAAAGAAGATGGGACGCGACTACCGGAACGGCTTCCTGTCGGCCGACGAGTCGAACTAATTCACGGGCCGAACCTTCGCCGCAATCTCCTGGGCGAATTCCGGCAGAGAAAGCTCCATCACCTGCTCCTCAACAGTGGCCCGGGCGGTGTCAATGATTTGCCCCTGCAGCGTGTCCCAGTATTCGACATCATACTCGCCCGGTTCCATCCCCTCCAGCGTCACGTGCCCCGTGCGGATGCGCCGCTGGTCGGGGACCTCTTCAGGCCTCGGATGGAGCATGTTCTCGTAGTTGAGCACATAGAAATACGCGCGCTGGCCGTTGCCCATCGCCTGGACGTCAATGTCAGGATCGCGCTCCGTTGCCGCCGAGGCCGTGAGCCTTTGCAAATTCAGTCCTCGCCGGTCTTCCCCCTCATTGAATGCAAAGAGGCCCTGCTGGTATTCGTACAGGCGGTGTTCGTCCCACGCGTGGTGATACCAGAACTGGGCTGGAGCCGCCGACGGAATCATGTACGAGATCCACTGTCCGGTGCGGAAGTTGCGCTGCCACTGTGCCGCCGGGATCGGCAGGGCCACCGTCTGCGGCCCGTATTCGATGAACATGAACGGTTTCTCGTATTCCTGTCGGTCATTCCATCCGCGGTTCATGCACTTAATGTGCCGGTCCCAGTAGGCGTCGGCCTGTGTGTATTCAATTTCAGAAAGCCGCCACAGCTCCGACCCGTAGCTCCAGAAGATGCAGATGTGAGTGGTGATGATGTGGTCGTGGATATCAATCTCCCTGATGTAATCGGCCATTTCTTTATGCCATGCAGCGGCTTCGGCCCTGTCGTAGCCCTCTGACAGATCCACCTCGTTGACGAGATCCCATGACATGAGCATCGGGCTGTAACTCCACCGTGCGACGATGTAGCGAAGCCTCTGTTTCAGCATCTTTTTGGCCCTCTCGGACCGCATAAACATGGCAGGTGAGGCCACAAAGCCACCGTTTTTGACCGAATACGGATTATATTCCCACTCCGCATCGAACTTGTCGCGTCGGAGCTGTCCGTGGCTGTTGAGGGTCAGCTCGATATAGAGGTTGTGCCGGCGGGCAAGGTCCATCATATAATCGAGCCGCCAGGCATTGTACATGCTGTAGCGGCCCACGTCATCGAAGCGAGAATGATATTCGTCACTCCATTCGATGCCGGCCCACCACGCACACATCCAGCTTCTGACGAAGTTCAGGCCTTCCTCCTCGAAGCGCTGGAAGAAGTAGTCGAAATCGAATGTGCCCTTCTGGGCTTCGGCGTGATCGCCGCCGTCACGCATGTTCAGCCCGACGGGGAAGAAATAGTCACCATTTTCAAACTCAAAAAAGCGTGGATGCTGTGGCGAGATGCGCACCAGTCCGGGCTGGGCCGGGTCATCCACAACCGTGAACTGTCGTTCAGGACTGCGCTCCTCGCCCCAGGCGTCCTCGATTTTGACAAAATAGCGATAGGTACCGGGCTCGCTGGCGGAAAAACGGACCTTCCACAGCGGCTCTCCAACGGGCAGGAGCTTTTCATGCCCTTCGTCGGTTTTCGTGCGCCTGTAATCCTGGTACCAGAAGCCGGGAACGACGAGTCTTTCGCCGTCGGGTGTCAAAAAATGCCCCTCGACACTGACCACGTCAGGATCAAACGGGTTTTCGTAGTTCCGCCTGACATCAAAGGTGGCCTCAAACTTTTGGTAAACCGCCAGCCGGTCCGTATTCTGGCGGATCTCAAGCCGATCGCGATGGGGGCCGGGAGCTCCCTCATCCATCGCTCCCAGCGGCGGTTCGTTGCCCGTGAGGCGGAGATTATCAAGACGCACGGTGCCCGCCCACTCCTTCGAGCCAAAGAAACGGACCCCAAACTCCCGGGGATAAAACAGCGTTCGGTCCCATGAGCGCTCATGACCTGCAGGTTCCCAGATAGCGGAATCTTCGGAGATGTCGAGCGTAAATGTCTCCCACCTTCCGGGCTCAAGGTCGCGAATGCGCTCGCCGGTTTCGGGGTCGTGCAGCGGGGCGGTTTGAAACCACCAGTACTGCCTGTCCTTAATATATGGGAAGAGGTCCAGGTCGCCAGGAGCATCAGCGGGCACCCAGAGCTCAAAAGTGAGCTCTGTAAAACCCCGCCAGTCGGCCCACACCCGGTATTTCGCGCCAAAGGAGCCGGGCAGGCGTCCACGGATGCCAAGACAGCGCCCCTCGCCGTCATCGCGTTGCATCGCGGTGACCTCTTCGCTGCCCTCGTCCATCGCTGTCGGCGCCCACTGGTCGCCGCGAGTTTCAAGGTTCGCGAGCTGCGCTGCAGTTGAGCTCGCCAGAGTTATGAAAAATAAAGCCAGAAAAATCGGCAGGTGTGGATATCTCATGGTCATCTCCTGTCGGCTGCTGGACGGCCATGGCGTAATTCCGCGGCACACGCCCGTAAACCTTCAATTCTCGCTTGACGCCTCCAATGCGCCGTTGTACCATTGAGACGCCCTTTTCGGCCCGTATGTTGCCGCACATGAGAGGTCTGGTCTGTAGATGCGTACGCGTTTTTTGCACAAAGCCTTATTTGCGGCCGTGCTTCTTTGTCTGGCGGTCGGTATCGCCTGCAGCGGCGGCGAAAGTGCCGCTGAACAAACGATTGTTCCAGTTCCGTCATGGGACGAACTCAGGGCTGTGTACGAGTATGATGCGGATATTCCCCTGAACGCCGAATTTGAGCGGGTGAACGACACCGAATATTTTAGCACAGATCACATCACCTTCGATGCGGTGGACGGATCGAGGATCCCGGCGATACTCTATCTGCCCAAAACAGAAAATAACGAGCCGGTGCCGTGTGTGCTGCTGCTGCACGGCTACGGTGGCGACAAGGAATCCTACGGCGGCGTGCTTGCAGCATTCATGGCGCCGATGGGCATTGGCGTGATGGCCATTGACGCCCGCCTGCACGGGGAGAGGGCGCGGGAGGATGTGAAGCTGTTCAGTGACGACCTGCAGCGCACTCACGACGCCATGATGGACACCGTGATTGACAACCGCCGTGCTCTGGATTACCTTGATACACGGCCCGACATTGACCACGACCGCTACCTGTGCATGGGTTTAAGCATGGGAGCGATCCTGGGATCGGTTCTGGGCCCCGTTGATGACAGAATCGGATCGGCGGCACTGATCGTCGGTGGCGGGCGGCTGGATATTCTGGTGATGCAATCGGATCTTGGAGACGTCAGCAAGATGCGCGAGGCTGGAGTTACAGGGGAGATGCTGGCAGAATATCTGACCGATGTCGAGCCGGTCAACTTTATCGGCCATTTTGCGCCAAGGGAGCTCCTGTTTGTCAATGGCAGGGATGACGACGTTGTGACACCTGAGTGTGCACAATATCTTCACGAGGCGGCGGATGACCCCAAAGAGATTGTGTGGTATAATGGAGAACACGTTCCACCACCGACCGTGATCATGATGTCGGTTGGACCGTTTATTCAGGAAAACCTTCTGCAGTAGTACGGCGCGACAATGTGTCGCGAGATTTGAGGGATAGTTGTGTTGACAGCGTTCATCGTTATTGCGTGTGTAAGCGGAGTGGTGCTGATCATTGCGGTGATGATGCAGGACAGCAAATCTGCGGGGTTCTCCGCCGCGATGGGTGGTTCCGATAACACTGCCCAGTTCAGCAAGGATAGCACCCAGGAGCTGTACGACACCATCACCAAGGTGTCGGCAATTGTGTGGATCCTTTCAACAACCGTCGTCGCGATCATACAGTTCGCCTGACAGGCTCTGTGTGGCGTTGACACTGAGATACACCGCCGCGTATAATTTTTGAGAATTATGACACGGGAAGCGTGTGTATTGTGCAGCGAATATGGGCGCCATGGCGCATGAGTTACGTCGTCGGTGAAAAGGCGGACGGCTGTGTCTTTTGCATCAAAGCCGAACAGGACAGCGATCGGAAAAATCACGTCTTGTACCGTGCGCAGCGGTGCTACGTGCTGCTGAATGCGTACCCATACAACAGCGGGCACGTGATGGTGGTGCCGTACCAGCACCTCAGCTGCGTGACCTTGCTGGATGACGAAACGCGTGATGAGCTGTTCCGTGTCGCGCAGTTGTGCGTGGAGGTGCTGAAAAGCCACCTGGGCGCCGAGGGCGTGAATATGGGGATGAACATCGGGCAGGCCGCCGGCGCCGGTATTGACCACCATCTGCATTTGCACCTGGTCCCCCGCTGGAGCGGGGATACAAATTACATGACAACGACCGCGGAGACCCGGATCGTACCCCAGGACCTCGATGGGACGTTTGAGGCGCTGGAGCCGGCCATGAAATCTCTGCTGGACGAAAAGCTCGGCTAAATGCACTATCGCCGTCAACAGAACCACACATTCGCAGTTAAGGGGCTCAGAGGGTTATGAAAGAGTATCGGTATCTTCGCTGTATTGCAGCGGTCTGTTTCACACTTCTCTTTGCGACCTCGGTTTTGGCCCAGACACAGATTGACCGCCCCACAAACGGCGAGACGGTCAATGGCGTCGTGCGTGTGAGTGCCACAAAAGCCGACCCCCGCAACGGATGGATTTCCTACAAGTTTACAGGACCCGGCCAGGCGGGGAAGTTTACTGTTGCTCTCATGCATCCCTACAGATTTGATTGGGACACAAACGCCATCAACACGGACGGCGAGCGCGTGTATCCGGACGGCGAATACACCGTGACCGCCGTCGGCTACAGTCCCGCCGGACAGAAGGCCGGGGAGGATAGTGTCCGGGTCACCGTGCGCAATGACCTGTCGGCCGCCGAATCGCCCGGTGCCGTGAAACTGCAGACGGATTATAAACGTGCGACAGAGTTGCAGGCAACCGCCGATGGAAGCTGCGGGGCCAAGCTCAAGGAGCACAACGCAACTCACGCGGAAATCATTAAGACCTTCAACGGCATGCTGGAGGCAGCCTGGCGTGAGCGGGCCATGAGCAACAGCGCAGGCGGAACGGCGATCGTGCGGAAGTATTTCGACCGCGGCTACACGAGCTTCGAAGGAATGAAACCAACCAATCTGCCCCTGGCCGGACAGATGTTTACACTACTGGTCAGACCCAACGCCCGGATTGACCTCAAACACAGTGACGATGACCATTTCCCGCTGGGCGAGTTGTACATTGAACTGCCTGACCGTACCCTCCGCAAGGGCTCCACGTGGCAAAGTCCGATGTACGTGCTTCCCATGCTGCGCGCGGAAAAGCGTAGCGAGATCACAGGGCACCACCGCCTTGACGGCTTCCAGTGGGCCCAGGGCTTCAAATGTGCTCGCATCGTCAGCACCTTTTCTGAAAATGACGTGACCCTGAAGCTGCGGATGGGAGAAGCGAGGGGACAGGAGCGCTCCATGGAGATGGAGGGCCCTGGCGGTGGTGAACCGATGGACTTCCCGGGCGAGGATCTGTTCATGGATGGTCCGGCGCCTGCTGAAGAGGAAATGATGATGCCCGAGGGCGAGATTGGCCCCGGTGGTCGGGCTGGTGGGCAGGCCAGCGCTCCACCCACGGCCCAGGTGAAGACCTCCTACAAGGGCACCCGCATCAGCTACTTCGCCTACGAGTTCGGACAGGTCATCCGCACTGATGACCAGATCACCCATACGCTCACCATTGATTCATCGCAGTTTGGTGGCGGTGCTGGGGGCGGAATGATGGATGAGGAAGGCATGATGGGGCCGGGTATGGAACCCGGTATGATGGAACCGGACATGATGGGGCCGATGGGCGCTGAAGAGTTCGATATGGAGAACATGCTCGCTGGCGATTCGGAGGACCGGCGCTGGGCTCGAGAGCGCGGAATGATGCCATCCAGAACGCGAGAGCCTGCCAAAAAGGAGTTTGAGGCAGAGGCTCAGGTGAAGCTCTCAGTTAAGAAACATCGGTGAACGTATGGCCGCAAAACATCATATTCGCTATGAAACAGAAGACTGCGGCAGGCACGTGCGGCAGTCTTCTTTTGTTTCTGAAGCATCAGTCAGGCCGGAATGGCCATGAAGACTGCAGGCAGATACAGACCGCCATTCAATTTGACCGTTGCGATCGGCATGTGGATGCTTGTTGCTGCGAGCGTGTGCCTCTGTGCGAATTCTGCGCTCGCGCAGGAAAAGATCACCCTCAAGCTGGTGGCTTGGCGATACCCGGACGAACCAAAAATGCGCCCGGAACTGCCATTCATGGACGAATTTGAAAAGGACCATCCCGGCCTCCGGGTAGATATGACACGTGATGACTGGGACGATGCTCACGGCAGAATCCGCCGCTGGCTTTCCGACCACCGTCCCTGGGCGCCAGATATGACGGTGGTGCCGCACCACTGGCTGGCCGAGGTCGGGCATGAGTTCTACACCTTCCGCTCTACATTTTTACCGACACTGGCTCCCTTCATCCCGGCAGTGATGAACGGCACCATCGTCAAGGAGCGCATCCACGGAGTTCCCTGGCACGCGCGAACGTGGGCGTTGTACTATAGACCGGATCTGCTGCCGGAAGACAGCGGCCCGCCCGAAACCTGGGAAGACCTGCAGGCCCTGTCGGAAAAGACAGGCCAGGAAGACCGCGCATATCCGATCGGCATCCCGGGAGCCGCCGGAGGGGAGAGCGCGCGGTCACTGCTGGTGGGGTTGTGGGGTGCGGGTGGGTCGCTCTATGACCACGAGGGTAAGATATGCTTCGACACTCCCGAGCTGCAAAAAGCCCTGCAGACGTGGGTGATCCTGCGGCGCAGTGACGTGATGCAGCCTGAAATGCTCTCATGGAGCCTGAAGCAGTTGCAGGCGGCCTTCGTGGACGGGAAAATTATCTGCCTGATGGCCCGGCCGGAGTTCATGCGAACGCTAAAAAAGAAGCACCCTGACGTGCCGTTTGAGATTGCACCACTACCGAAGTTTGACACGCCTGTGGCCCTGGTTGAGCCGACATACCTTGTTATTCTGCGGTCCAGCCAGCACCGGCGTGAGTGTATGGAGTTCCTGCGCTACGTGGCCTCGGCTGACGGGCAGGCTGCATTGACGAATCTCGGGGCCGTGCCCGTGCATGAGGAGATCATCAGCCGCGTCGAAGAAGACGCGCCGATGGCTCCCTTTGCCGCGAATCTGGATCATGCCCATATTACTCCGGCGGCCGATTGGGCCGCCATCGAAACGCTGCTGGAAGAGGCGATTTTTCTGGCCATGAGCGGCCGGTGCGATGCGGTGAAGGCGCTTGAGATAGTGCAGGAGCGCTGGGGCAACCGGGTGGCGGACTGACTACGGCGCGACCTCAGAAGGATTGATGAAGCGTGTTCTGCGGGGAATGGGGTAGATGATGCCGTAAACGCGCCCTATGAACTGTTCCCGGCGGATGGGACCGAAATCGCGACTTTCGTTGCTGTGCCCGCGATTGTCGCCCATGACGAAATACTCGGTTTCTTTGAGTTGGCCCCATCCACCCGCCTCCCGAACCTTTTGACTTCTGACATACGGCTCCTGCAGATAGCGGTTGTTGATCGCCACGCGCCCGCTCCAGTAAGCGACCGTCTCGCCCGGAAGACCGATGATCCGCTTCACCCAGTAGTCCCGCCCGTTTTCATTCCTGAAAAGAATGATGTCGCCCCGTTGTGGTTCTGTGTCCTGATAGGCGTCTTTTCGCACGATAAGGTAATCGCCGGGATACAGCGTGGGAACCATTGATTTGGAGGGAACCACTGCAAGCCGGATTGTGCGGCTCACCCAGTGAGTCCCGATAATCAGGGCAACGATAAAGACAAATGAAAGCACGTAGCGCTTTTTCATAATGTGTGCTTCCGGAGCGTCGGAGACGGCGTCACGTGTGAAAGTCGCGCGAAGATGCGATGTCGTGAAATATCAGGTGCCACTTTCAGACGGCAGGTTCGCGATCAGTGGTGTTTCCAATTGTATGGTGGGGAACCGTTCGTGTCAATGCACAGGACCGTCACACACGGTGGTCATCTTGACACCAGCGGATTTTATCCTGTATATTTAGAGCCCAGGTTGAGACTTGGGAGTGTCGCGGCTTGCAGGCCGCGTTTAGTGTTATGAGATTTGAATTTGAACCCCGATTAAAGAATGAAGGCGCGCAGGAGCAGTATGAAATTGATGCCCCTGCGCCAGCGGGTAGCCCCCCGGAATACGTCTATCCCGTCGAGGGCACCATTACGCTGATGAACACAGGCGGCACCATGCTGGCGGACGTTGACCTTCATACGGAAGCCAGAATGGAGTGCTGCCGGTGCCTGCAGGAGCACGACGTTGACATTGCGATCCGTGTCAGCGAAAATGTGATCCTGCAAGAGCTGGATCAGCCGCAGTCGTATTACCCGCATGGGGAAGAACAGCTGCCGATACCCATTCTCAATTGGGAAGATATTGATTTCAGTGAACTGGTCCGGCAGCTGCTGAGTCTCCACCTGCCGCCACGATCACTGTGCAGGCCCGATTGCAAGGGGCTCTGTCCCAAATGCGGCCAGAATCTCAATGAGGGTACGTGCAGTTGCGAAAAATCTGAAGTGGATCCGAGACTGGCTCCTCTGGCCGATGTGTTTGATGAACAACAATAACCCCGCTGAGGGGTGTCAGGAGAATACAGATGGCACTGCCAAAACGAAAAACGTCAAAAAGTCGAAAAAGGAAACGGCGAACACACCAGGGCATTGACGCGACGCCGGCGATTGCGTACTGCGATCACTGCGGAGCTGCGGTGCTGCCACATAATGCCTGCAG
>JBKHJK010000046.1:0-9172 GCA_046538215.1 Armatimonadota bacterium | reverse complement strand
TTCTTATGCTGTCGGGGGGCATAGATATCCGACCACGGAATGACCTCAAGCTCCATGGTCATCTGCCCGCCCTCGCTCGAAAACTCCAGTGTGGCGTCTCCGGGCTTCAGTGACCGGAAATAGTACCGCTGAATGTCGTCCTGGTCCCAGGTGTCGAACATCTCCACGGTGTCGGGGTAATCGCATGTCAGCTCACCCGACCCTTCCGGCTGGCGGAGGCACACGCGGAACTGCTGGCCGGGGAATATCCACATCGGCCTGTCGAGGACTTCGAGATCGGCAGCGGCGGTCACACATGCGGCCATCAGTATCACCATTACCACGACGAGCGGCAAAAATCGCATCGGAGCACCTCATCGAAAGAAGAGTGCATTGATGCTCTGCATTTCGTCGCCCGGAGGAAAATGCCTTCAGGGGTTGCATGCAGAGACAATAACACCCCGCCCCCGGGTTGCAGGAGGCGAGGTGTACATGACTTTCGGGGCGGCCGGTATGGTACCTGCTCGAACAAGTGGTTGAGGCTGTTACCGGGTGCTATTCCCTGAATATCTGCGGTCTGACTATGCTCGTTTCAGTCAAAACAGCCCTTCGCTCGAGACCCTGCCGCAGGAGCTTTTTGTCGCAGGGCAGGCCCTCTACCGGGTTCGTTCAGAGTCGTCTCATGCTTGAGACACATTACCAGCCATACCTTTTCATGCAGATATTAGTCCAGCCCGTACCCGGGGTTGAGACGCCAGTAGAGACTTCCGCCGCCGGTCGAGCGCTCCATGTATTTACACAGCGCCTGGTCGGGGCGGTAGGCCTTGGCGTGTCCATCCGCCAGGGCGATGTTGATCAGATCGTTGTGTATGCCGATCCAGTTGTCCAGGCTCCCGGAGCTGATGTAGAAAAGACGGAATACGAGCTGGTGGTTGAAATCGCCGTACACCCGGCGGCCGTCGGCGATCATCGCAGTCTCGGCCGGATGGGTGAGTTCGGCTTCGTGCCGGCCCTCGTAGATCGCATTTCCACTGCTGTTGGTATGATAGCCCAGGTAGATGTTCCAGCCGTATCCGGTCCAGTACTGCGGCCTGCTGGGGCACGTAAAGATCGCTTCATTCTTGATATAGGGGTAAAGCACATCCTGCCAAAAAAGCTGCGTTGGCATGTAGGTGCTCCCGGTCTTGCGCTCATACCAGTTATACACCGTCTGGCCGGTCTGTATGTGGGCGAACGGGAAGACACCGTCATAGTCGCTTACGTACATCTTCACCGCCAGGGCCATCTGCTTGACGTTACTCAGACACGACGCCTGCCGGGCCTTCTCCCGCGCCCGTGCAAACACCGGAAACAGGATCGCTGCCAGAATAGCGATGATCGCAATCACGACCAGGAGCTCAATCAACGTAAATCCTCGTGTGCGGTACATCAAACCACCACCGTTTCGTATGATGTGATCGCCAGTGCCGTATTCGGGGTCATGCGTACCAGGCCCTGCCGGCGAACACCATACTGTTACGGGCCCGGGCAGCCTTCCGCGGTTGCACCCCGCCCCTGCCTTCCAGCGATGTCAATATGATGCAATATACCACACCGTTCACACGGGCACAACTGCAAAATGCAGCGCCACAAATGAGCACCATTCCAGCGAGATTCACGCCTCCGACGGGAGGTCTGCGAAGCACTGCGAAGAATCTCTTCAAGAAACCCTCGACTGCGGTGAATATAACATGACCAACAGGGAGCGTGTCTGCGCCGCACTTGAATACCGACAGCCCGACCGCACGCCCTATCAGATAGGCTTCACCGAGAAGGCCAAAGCCGCGATGGACGAGTATTACGGTGGTGACGGATACCTCGAACTCATTGATAACTGTCTGCACCGCGTGGAGGCGAATCCTGGCCCCAAAGAGGGTTGGATTGATGATGATGTGTGGCAGGACGAGTTCGGGGTGCAGTGGGATCGCAGCGTGGACCGCGACATCGGCAACCCCTGCAACCGGCTGCTGCCCAAGCGCGATTTGTGCGGCCTCGAAATGCCTGACCCCGCCAGCGATCACAAATTCGGCGACTTCGAACAGAAGCTAGCAGAGGCCGGAGAGTGTGCCGTGAGCTTCGGTATCGGCTTTTCACTCTTTGAGCGTGCCTGGACGCTGCGGGGCATGGAGAAACTCTTCATTGACATGATGGAAGCCCCGCACTTCGTTCACGACCTGCTCGATATGATCTGTGATTACAACATTGCGCTGGTGGAGAAGGGCGTGCAGTATGATATTGACATCGTGCAGTTCGGGGATGACTGGGGTTCGCAGGAGGGTCTGCTGATGGGGCGGAGGCTGTGGGAGAAATTTATCAAGCCGCGGCTGGCCCGGCAATATACGGCGGTCAAAGATACCGGGAAGTTCCTGGCGATACATTCCTGCGGGCGGGTCCAGGAGGTCTTCCCTGATCTTATCGAGCTGGGTTTGGACTGCTTCAATCCTTTCCAGCCGGAGGTCATGGATGTGTATGAAATGAAGGATACGTTTGGTGGTCGGCTCGCCTTCTGGGGAGGCATCAGCACCCAGCAGCTTCTCCCGTACGGGACACCTCCGCAGGTCCGCGAGGTCGTCAACAACACCATCGAGTATGTGGGCAACGGCGGCGGGTACATTTGCGGCCCCGCCCACGCAATCCCCGGAGACGCAAAGCCCGAAAACATTATGGCAATGATCGAAACACTCAACGCGCAATGAGGAGCGGTATAGATGCCACAGCAGCGTCCGAACATAATCTTTTTGATGGCCGATGACATGGGATACGGCGACATCGGCTGTTATGGCGCCACGAAAATCCCTACACCGAACGTGGACCGGCTTGCTTCACAGGGCGTCCGATTTACCGATGCACACTCGCCCTCTGCAGTCTGCACCCCCACCCGCTACGGGGTGTTGACGGGCCGGTACTGCTGGCGCACGCGGCTGACGGAGTGGGTGCAGTACGGCTTCGATCCGCTGCTCATCGAACCAGACCGGCTCACCGTTCCGGCCCTGTTGAAGCGGCACGGATACAGCACCGCTGTCGTCGGTAAATGGCACCTGGGATTTGGGATCGCCGAAGAGGTGGACTTCTCGAAGCCTTTGCATCCGGGGCCGGTAGATCTCGGCTTCGATTACTTCTTCGGTATCGCCGCCTCCCTGGACATGCCCCCATACTGCTTCATCGAAAACGATCACATTATCGGCGAGCTGACAGTGGAGAAGGACCCGCTCATCCAGTCGCAGCGTCCGGGACCGGCCGTCCCCGGCTTTGATGAGGAAGAGGTGGGACCGAAGTTCTGCGAAAAAGCGATTGAATTCATTCGCGACCATCATCAAAACAATCCGCATGATCCGTTCTTTCTGTATTTGACGCCCTCTGCGCCTCACCGCCCCTGCACGCCGCCGAACTTCCTGCGGGGAGCCAGTGACGCCGGCCTGCGCGGTGACATGGTGTGTGAGGTGGACTGGACGGTCGGCGAGCTGATGAAGACCCTTGATGAGCTGGAACTGGCTGACAACACCCTCTTTATCGTCACCAGTGACAACGGCGCGCGGGCCACGTGTTTCAACGGCAAGGATTATGGCCACAAATCAGCCGGCCCCCTGCGCGGGCAGAAGGCCGACATCTGGGACGGCGGCCACCGGGAACCGTTCATCGCACGCTGGCCGAAGCAGATAGACCCCGGCACGACCTGTGATGAAGTTATCTGCCTGACTGATCTGATGGCCACATCTGCGGCAATTTGCGGCGATGAGCTGCCCGATGACGCCGGTGAGGACAGCTACAACATCCTCCCGGCGCTGCTTGGCGAAAAGCGACAGGAGCCGATCCGCGAAGCCACCGTGCATCACTCAGGGGCCGGTCATTTCTCCATCCGCCAGGGTCCGTGGAAGCTGTGCACAAAGCTGGGGTCCGGAGGCTTTTCGGAGCCGCGCGAGAAAGAACCCGGCCCCGGCGAGCCGCAGGGACAGCTCTATCACCTCGGGAGGGACCTGGCCGAAACGAAGAACCTCTATGACCGCCATCCGGAGATCGTGAAATACCTGGAAGACATTCTGAAGCGCCACAGAGAAAGTGGCCGCAGCCGCCCGCCGTGGGACGAAACTGCGCAAAACCTGGAGGCACAATTATGACATCCGCACGACCAAATGTCGTCGTCGTCATGTCCGACACCCTCCGCACCGCCTACCTGGGGTGCTACGGTAACGATGATGTCCACACTCCTAATATTGACGAGTTCGCGGATATGTCCGTGAAGTTCAATCGGGCGTATCCGGAGTCGCTGCCGACCGTCCCGGTGCGCCGGGCCATGTTCACCGGCAGGCGGGCGTTCCCGTTTCATGATTACAAACCTGTGCCGTGGGATATTGTGACACTGCCCGGCTGGGAGCCGATGGACCCCAAGAAGGACACCATCGCCGAGAACCTGGCCGCGGCGGGCTATCACACCGGCCTGTGCGCCGATACGCTGCCGATGTTCGCTCCCGGTTTCAACTTCCAGCGCGGCTTCTGGCAGTGGGAGTACATCCGCGGGATGCAGCAGGATCGCTGGCGATCCGTCCACACCGTCACGCAAAAGGATCTCGACGGATATCAGCACTATATCAGCCCCGAGGGCCGCAATATCCCCGAGCAGATGTATTCACACGTTCCGTATCACATCGCAAACAAGCGGGGACAGCTTCACGAGCAGGACACCACCACCGCACAGACCTTCCAGTGGGCCATGGATTTTCTGGAGGACAACCGTGGCGCCGAGCCTTTCTACCTGTACGTGGATTCCTTCGCCCCCCACGAGCCGTGGGAGGCGCCGCCGATGTATCACGAAATGTATTCAGACGGCTCGTACGATGGCGATACCATCATCCACGTGCGATATCAAACCCGCGAGGAACAGGGCATTGACGGGGCGGCCACCCGGGATATCCTCGCCCATTACTGCGGGCTGACTACCCTTGTGGACACATGGTTCGGGATGATGCTGGACAAGCTCGACCGCCTTGGGCTGATGGATGACACCATGGTCGTATTCATGTCCGATCACGGCACCAACTTCGGCTTCGACAACCCCTTCGACATCATCGGCAAGCCGAGCTTCTCACTGTGGCCGGGCGTCATGCACCTGCCGCTTCTGGTGAAGTTCCCCGACGGAGCGGGAGCGGGCACTGAATGCGACGAGCTGGTGTACAACATTGATGTCACTGGCACCATCGCCGACCTTGCCGGAGTCCAGACCCGCGATCCGATTGACGCACAGAGTCTCGTGCCCCTTGCCGGTGGTGGTGGAGAGTGGGAGCGGCGCGAGTGGGCAACCAGCCGCTACAACGACGACCTGTGCTATATTGATGACGAAATATGGATCCGCACGAACACCGACCGCGAACTCGGGGAGGCCTTCGACGTGCAGGCGGATCCGCTGTGCCAGGATGATATTTCCGATGAGCTGGATGACGCGGTCTTCCAGCGTGCCTGGAAGCGCATCCTCAAGGACGCCGGTGATGAAGTGCCGGTGTACGATGACGAGCACGTGACAGACGCCATCGGTCAAACGTACGACTGAGACGGCCGAGATTGGGACAAAAGCATCACAATGACCGACCGGGAGGCACAGGTGTGAAGCCACATACGCTGCTGGGCGAGCCGTACGACCGTATTGATACACCGGCGCTGCTGGTGGATTACGATATCCTCAAACACAACATCGAGCGGGTGCAAAAAGCTCATGAGGCGGTGGGGCTGCAGATGCGCCCGCATATCAAAGCCCACAAAACGCCGGAGATCGCCCACATGCAGATACGAGCCGGGGCCATCGGCGTGACCTGCGCAAAGATCGCCGAGGCTGAGGTCATGGCAACTGCCGGTATCGAGGACATCTTTATCGCCAACTGCATCGTCGGGCCGCCAAAGATGAAGCGGCTGGTGGCGCTGGCGAAGCGAGTGCCGAAACTGTCGGTGGCGGTTGAAAGCACCCAAGGCGCCCGCGAACTGAACAACGCCTTCGATGATGCGGGCATGACCTGCGATGTCATCATCGAGCTGGACACCGGCGCCGGACGGGCAGGGGTTCTCCCGGAACGCGCGGTGGATTTCGCCGGTGCGCTCGAAGCATTCTCCGCGCTGAAGCTGAAGGGCATCATGGCCTACGCCGGAGCCGCGTACAAAAAGCGCGGTGACGAGGGTTTTCGGCAGGCCGCGCGCGAGGAGGTGGAGGTGATGACGCGAATCGCCGAGGCGATGAACTCTGCCGGATATGCAGTGGAGGTCGTTTCAGGCGGATGCACGCCCACTGCCGGGCGGTACGAGGAGAAGGGGGCGCTGACTGAGGTGCGCCCCGGAACATACTGTCTGAATGATTACAACCAGGTGGATATGGGTGCCTGCAGCCGGGATGACGTCGCTGCGACCGTCTTGAGCACCATCGTGGCAATTCCCGCCCCTGAAAGAGCGATCCTCGACGCAGGAACGAAGTCACTCGCACAACAGGTAAGCCCGATTACCGAGGGTTTTGGCTGGATTCTGGACAAAGAATATGGTAACATACACAAGACCAATGATGAACACGGCTTCCTCAATATTGCACGCATGGAGGCGACCGTGGAGATTGGCGAAAAGCTTCGTATCATCCCACCCCGCATCTGTACATGCCTGAACCTCTACGATTACCTGTACGTCATAAAAAATGGACTGATTCGCGATATCTGGCGGATCGAAGCTCGTGGAGCAAATACGTGAATGTACGAGTAGCGCGACCTGCCGCCTCCGGTGGTGCGAGATTACCGCACCGTGTCGTACGGCAGTGCTTGCGCTACTTACCAGTATATACAGCGCTGAGTGAAATCTAGCATTAAAGGATTGATCGGCAACTGATGACAGTCGAAGAGACCGTAACGGACGACATGGAGAAGCTCATTGGGGTTCTGCCTGATACTGCGGCAGAGAGGCTGTTGAGTCATCCAGACCTGTCCGAACTCATCGAAGTTGTTATTGATCTTGGCCGTCCTATCGAGGCACGGTTTCCCGGTCGTATCGAGATTATTGACGAAGAACCTGCGACCGTGCAGGACTTGCAGCATATTACCGGCCAGATCGGCGATTTCGACCGCGATAACCGTGCCGGTATCGAGGCGACACTGCACCGCATTTCGGCCATCCGCAATCGGCTAAACGAGGTCGTCGGGCTGACGCTGCGCGTGGGCCGTGCCGTCTATGGCACCATAGATATCATCCGCGACATCATCGAGTCCGGAAAGAATATCCTGCTTCTGGGCCCGCCAGGGATTGGCAAAACGACAAAGCTGCGTGAGGCGGCCCGCGTATTGGCCTCGGATTTTGAGCGCCGTGTGGTTATTGTTGATACCAACAACGAGATCGCCGGTGATGGCGATATCCCGCATCCGTCCATCGGGCGCGCGCGACGGATGCAGGTGCCCAACGGCCACCGCCAGCATGATGTCATGATCCAGGCGGTGGAGAACCACATGCCGGAGGTGGTGGTCATAGACGAGATCGGCACCGAGGAGGAGGCCGCGGCTGCTCATACAATCGCCGAACGTGGCGTCCAGCTCATCGCGACCGCTCACGGCACCACGCTGGAGAACCTGATGGCCAATCCCACACTCGTGGACATCGTCGGTGGCATCCAGTCCGTCACCCTTGGGGATGAGGAAGCAAAGCGACGCGGGACGCAGAAGGTGGTGCTGGAACGCGAGGCACCGCCGACCTTTGATGTCGCCGTGGAGCTGCAGGACCTTAACCAGGTGGCCATATATCACGATGTCGCCGAATGTGTGGACCGTATCCTCAAAGGAAATACCTTCCGGCCGGAAGTTCGGGAGAAAGATGAGAGCGGCGAGGTCCAGACCATCGCTAAAAGTGACATCAAGCCCCGCCGAAGAGGCGACACGCGGCCCAAAACCACCGCCGAGAAGGTGGAGGCGGACCAGGGCCCGGGTCTGCAGGGTCTCTTCACTCGCGGGTTGAATCGCGCCAATATCCAGAAGGCCATTCGCGAGCTCCGGGCGCCGGTCAAAATCGTTTCCGAGCCCGAGGAAGCCGACGGTATCCTGGTGCTGCAGAGCCGCGCGGAAGAGCTCGAGGCGTACCGCGCCAACGGTCGCGACTTTCACACTGTGGAGCGCAACAGCTATTCGCAGATTTACGAAGCATTGCGTGAGATGTTTCCCGAAGCACGAGGGCAGTCGGCGGAGGAGTTTGCACTGCGAGAGGTGCGCGAGGCCATGAAGCGGGCGCTGGTGACCGACGAGACAATTGAACTGACGCCGCAGAACGCGTACGTGCGGCGCCTTCAGCACGAGCTGGCCAACAAGCATAACTTCCGGTCCGTCAGCGTCGGCCAGGAGCCGCGGCGCCGTGTGACCATCTCCGTGGATTGACAGGTGCGCCGTTTTGAGCATTCACACCGGGCGTCGGCTGTGTGATATAATCACATGTCGGCGCTATTTCTTTTCAAATATCCGCACGAAACTGCCGCCCCAACAGTGGTGAACCCGGTGACACACTCACCAGAGCCAGGCTCCGAAAAAAGCAGACCGGCGCAGGGATGCTTCATTGTCCTGGACGGTATTGACGGGTGTGGAAAGAGCACCCAGGCCACGCTGGTCGAAAAAGCGCTGGCAGACAGAGGCATGGATGTTGTTCTCACCCGTGAACCCGGAGGCACGAGGATCGGCAGAAGAATCCGCCAGGTGCTGCTGGATCCCGAAACCGGTGACACTGATCCGCTGACCGAGGCACTGCTGTTTTGCGCAGACCGCGCCGAGGACGTCAACTCCCTCATCCGCCCGGCTCTTCAGGAGGGAAAGATCGTTGTCTGTGACCGCTTCGCCTCCGCGACCGCCGTCTATCAGGGCTATGCGGGGGAGTTGGGCTTTGAACTCGCCAACACCCTCAACGACATCGCCACCAGAGGCCTGGCACCGAATCTGCTCATCATCCTGGATATTGACTTTGAAAACGCCCGGAACCGGCTGCAGGAAACCGGGCGAGAGGCCGACCGGATGGAGCGCAACTCCCGCGACTATTTCGAGCGCGTTCGCGAGGGTTTCATCAAATATGCCGAAACGCATGCGACCAGCGCGGTGATTGTTAACGCGAACAGGCCGATAGAGACGGTGCACAAAGAAATCATGGCTGTTGTGAATAGGGTTTTGTG
>JBKHJK010000045.1:0-9233 GCA_046538215.1 Armatimonadota bacterium | reverse complement strand
GCTTCGACGATCGCCGCCTGCCGGTCCCACGTGAAGTCCAGCGACTTCTCATGCGCCCTCTGCCCCATCTGCCGGGTCTTCTCCGGGTGTACTGCCAGCATCCGGATTTTCTCCGCAATTTCTTCGGCGTCGCCGTCCACGAGGTAGCCGCTTTCGCCGTCCACCACGAGATCTTCGGCAACGCCCTCACGTGTGACGACCAGGGGCAGACCACACGCGGCGGCCTCGGCCATGACCAGCCCAAAACCCTCGATACGAGTGGGGAAGACGAGACAGTCGGCCGCACCGTAAAACTGTTCCGGCGGCTGGTGACCGAGGAAATGGACCGTACCGGCTCCGTCCGATGGCACCAGGTTTGTGAAGGCCTCCGCATCACCCTCGCCAACAACCAGCAGGTGCAGGTCGGGGTCGTGCAGCTCCTGCATGGCCTGCAGTATCCGGTCCAGCCCCTTCCCCTCCCACCGGGCCCCGATAAACAGCAGCACGAATGCCGCGTCGGGTATGTCCAGCTTCTTTCGCACGGGGGCGCGATACGCCTCCCGAAGACCGGGATGAAAGCGGTCGTGATCAATACCGTTGGGCGCGGTGATGATCTCCTCCGGCTCGATCTCACAGGTCCTGGCGATAGTATGGCGCAGTTTTTCAGAGACCGTCATGACGCTCCCGCGGCATTTTCTGACCACCCTGCATTCGTTCTCCATGGCTCTGCGCTGCCACCACCGCCGGATGTAGCGCTCCCAGACCGGCATCTCCGCACGGTTGAAGAAGACCTCCTCATTCACCTGTGACAGTCTCCTGTGGCTGGTATGGACAAGGGTGGTGTTGGCGATAAAGCAGTTGCCGCCCTGGGCGTTGACGATGTCGAAATCGGCAGGATTGATGGCGCGACGGGAGGCGATGGGGATCCACAACTCCTGCATCAGGGGGCGGGTCTTGAGAGGGCACGGCATGATGTGGTAGTGGACACCTTCAACACGGTCGGCGGCCTTGAAGCAGTAAATATGCGTTTCGTGCCGCTGTGACAGCCGCAGGGCCAGTTCAGTGACGACGCGGTTCTGTCCGCCACGGCGATCCGCCTTCTCCACGACGAAAGCGATCTTCATCCCCGCTCGCCTCCGAGTAGCGCGCGCCACACGCCGCGGAGATTTGCGCCAAACTGCCGGTAGGCCGAGGGGTTCCGCGCAAATGCATGGTAAAGCAGCATCAAAAGTCCGGGCACCTGCCTGCTGCCAACCAGCGTCAGATAGGGCACCCACAAAGCCGCCTGCCAGCGGGGCAGATGCTTCAGAAGAAGGTAGGCATGATCATGGCTGTCGAGATACACCTGCCGGGGGTTGGTGAGATCGCGTCCGGCCACACTCGCAGGCCGCGCCGCCGGATAATGATCAACAACGGCATCGGGGTCATAAATCAGCTTCCAGCCCTGCTTTCGCACGGACAGCGACTGGTCGGTGTCGTTGAAGTGCGGCCCCTGGATGGCTGGGTCAAACGGCTGGATGAGCTTGCGCCGAAACGACATGTTGACACCCTTGAGATGCTCGACCTCCGCTGGTGGGCCCTGCAGCTTCAGGTGGTGGTTGCCGATGATGCGCCCACAAGCGGTAATGCGCCCCACCACCGTCGTCTCACCATCGGTGACCCTGTCGCCGTGATGCACCACATCTCTGCCTCCGACACCGCCGACCTGCGGGTCTTCATAATGCGACACCAGGCGTTTGAGCCACTCTTTGCGCGGTATGGCATCATCGTCGGTGAAGGCCACGATATCGCCTGTCGCCACCTGCAGCCCTCGATTGAGCGCCGCAATCTGGCCGGGCTCAGACACCTGCGGGATATCGAACAACTCCGGGCAGTCGCAATCATCGAGCCAGTCCTGCACAAGCCGCTGGCTTTCTTCATCACTCTCACGCAGCACCACCACGACCTGGTCGGGAAGCAGTTCTGCGTTGATAACGCCCTCGAGGCTGTCGAGCAGCGCCGGGCCGCGTTTATAGCTGGGTATCAGGACGGTTGTTTTCATGGCTCTCCATCGAACATCTCCCGGAGATACCGGCCGGTGTACGACTCATCGCTTCTGGCGACTTCTTCCGGGGTGCCGGAGGCAACGACATACCCGCCGTCTCCGCCGCCTTCGGGACCGAGATCAATGATGTGATCGGCCATTTTCACGACATCAAGATTGTGTTCGATGATGATCACTGTGTGGCCGTGCTCCAGGAGGCGATCAACGATATTCATGAGCTTCTGAATATCGGCAAAATGCAGTCCGGTAGTCGGCTCATCGAGGATGTACAGTGTTGATTCGGCGGCAGGACGGGCCAGCTCACGGGCAAGCTTGATCCGCTGCGCCTCTCCGGCCGACAGCGTCGTTGCGGGCTGTCCCAGCTTGAGATACTCCAGCCCCACATCCACCAGCGTCTGCAAAATCCGCTTGATCTGGGGGACATTTTCGAAAAGCTCCAGCGCTTCAGCGACGGTCAAATCCAGCACGTCAGCGATGCTCTGGCCCTTGTACCGAACCTCCAGCGTCTCGCGGTTGAAGCGGGCTCCGCCACATTCGTCACACCGCACATACACATCCGGCAAAAAATCCATCTCCACCTGCACAATACCCTTCCCCTCACACGCCTCACACCGTCCGCCGCGGGTATTGAAGCTGAAGCGCCCGGCGTCGTAGCCACGCACCCGCGCTTCGGGCGTTTCGGCGAAAAGATCACGGATGGGGCCATAGACCTTGGTGTAGGTCGCCGGGTTGGAGCGCGGTGTGCGCCCGATGGGCCTCTGGTCAACGTTGATGATTTTTTCTATTTTGCCGACCCCGGTGATGCGGTTGTGTGCGCCGGGCTGTTCCGAGGCCCTGTGCAGCTCTCTGCGCAGCGCCCGGTACAGTATATCGTGCACCAGGGTGCTTTTGCCGGATCCCGATACGCCGGTGACACATGTCAGCACTCCCAGCGGTATGCGGACATCAATGTCCTTGAGATTGTACTGCCGGGCCCCTTTGATGCGGAGGCTACCGTTATCCGCCTCCCGCCGCCGCGGGGGGACGGGAAGCTGCAGGCGGCCGGACAGGTACTGCCCTGTGAGTGAATTCTCGTCCTTCAGCATCTCATCCGGCGTCCCGTTGAATACGACGTTCCCGCCGCTGTTTCCGGCACCCGGGCCGAACTCCACAACGTGGTCGGCGTTGTAAATCGTGTCAGGGTCATGCTCGACCACGATGACGGTGTTGCCGAGGTCGCGCAGCCGGGTGATGGTTTTCAGCAGCTGATTCTGGTCGCGGCGGTGCAGGCCGATGCTCGGCTCGTCAAGGATATACATGATCCCTGCAAGACCCGAACCAAGCTGTGTGGCCAGCCGGATGCGCTGGCCCTCGCCCCGTGAAAGCGTCGGTGTGGGCCGGTCCAGGGTCAGATACCCCACACCCACCTTCTCCATGAAATTCACCCGAGACTGGATTTCGGTGATCAGCTCCGAGGCCACCACGCTATCGGCGCCCTCCAGACGAAGATCGGTGCAAAACTCGCCGGCTTCTTCAACCGTCATGGCCGTAATCTCGCCGATGTTTTTGCCGCCCACCGTTACGGCGAGGCTCTCGGGCCGCAGGCGAGCGCCGTTGCAATCCGGACACGGCATGTCGGCGACGAACTGCTTGTAATAGTTCCTGCGCGCCGATGAGCCGGCATCCTGCAGGCGGCGACGGCTGGAATTGACAATCCCTTCAAACGGCTTGCTGTATTCGTACGACTGTCCGCTCTGGCCCTCATAGGTGAACTCAATCTCCGTATCACCCGTGCCGTATAAAATGACCTCCCTGACCTCTTCAGGCAGCTCATTCCACGGCTTCTGCAGGTCGAAGTCGTAGTGTTCCGCCAGCCCCTCCAGCACATGCCGGATGTGAGAGCTCGTAATCTTGCCATACGGCTTCAGAGCGCCCGCCAGGATAGATTTATTCGGGTCCGCGATCAGCAGAGACGGATCCACCTGTTTGACGAACCCCAGCCCCTCGCACCGCTCGCACATACCGTGAGGATTGTTGAAAGAAAACATCTGGGGCGTCAATTGCGGGATTGACACATCACACACCGGGCAGGCATACCGGGTACTGTACACGTGGTCCTCGCCGTCAACTTCGGCGATAATGACGCGTTCGGAGCCGTGTGCGAGGGCGGTTTCGACCGAATCGGCCAGCCGGCTGCGGATGTCGGGCTTCACCACCAGACGGTCCACCACAATCTCCGCATCCTGCGGGAGTGTGTCAAAATCAATTTTCTCGTCGAGGGAATGGATCTCGCCGTCCACACGCATCCGGGCGAAGCCGGATCGCCGCGCCTCACGCACCATCCCGTACCATTGATCCTCGGGCGGTTCATCGGTATCTTCAGGCTCCACGGGCGCCAGCACCAGGATCTTCGTGCCTTCCGGCAGCGCAAGGAGCTGATCTACGATCTGCCGGACGGTCGCCGCAGCGATGGGGCGACCACATTCCGGACAGTGTGGCTCCCCCACGCGGGCAAACAAAACGCGCAGAAAGTCGTAGATATCCGTCGCCGTCGCCACTGTCGAGCGGGGGTTGGTGCCGATGGAGCGCTGGTCAATGGCTATCGCCGGCGACAGACCGTCTATGTGATCCACCGACGGCCGCTCCATGTCCCCAAGCAGCGCACGGGCGTGGGTGGACAGCGACTCGACGTACTTGCGCTGTCCCTCCGCATAAATTGTGTCGAACGCCAGTGAAGATTTCCCGGAGCCGCTGACACCACAAAATACGATGAGCTGCTCGCGGGGGAGTTCGAGGTCTATGTCCTTCAGATTGTGCTCTCGCGCACCATATACATGAATCTTGTGATCGGCCATTGTCATTCCCTTCTGAATTGAGCGTGTCATTATACCACAGATTCAGCCTTCATGGAAGCCATCTCCACCCATGTTTGCCATGCTTGACACCGCCATCCGCACAGCATAGACTTATTGTGAATCACCAAAGCTGGGAAAGGATAGAGAGTGTTGGATACTACCCACGTGCGGGCACCGGGGCGGATTTGTCTTTTTGGCGAACATCAGGATTTCCTCGGGCTGGCGGTTATCGCGACTCCCATCAGTCTGTATATCAATGTTGAAGGGACGCCGCGAGATGACACCGTTTTCCGGATCGAGATGCCTGATATCGGTGAGAGTGACGAATTTGACGGTGCCCACGCTGTTGCGTATAGACGCGACCTGGACTTCCTGCGAGCCGCTACAAACGTCTTGCGGCGGCAGGGAGTCAATATCACCACCGGCCATAATTGCACCATCTGGGGCAATATACCTATCAACTCCGGCACCTCAAGCTCCTCGGCGCTGGTGGTTTCGTGGGTGAAGTTCCTGCTGTCCACCCAGGACACGGACGATGTGCCTGATGACCCCGAAAGCGTGGCCCGTTATGCATACCTGGCCGAGGTTCCCGAGTTCAACGCCCCCGGTGGGATGATGGATCACTACACCTCCGCCGTCGGCGGGCTTTTGTACATCGACTGCCAGGAGCCGATCACCGTCGAGCCGCTGCCTGCAAAGATCGGCGAGTTTGTCCTCGGCGACACCGGCGTGCGAAAAAACAACAACGCACTCATCACTCAAAGCCGCTCGGCGACCACCGAGGGTATTGAGATTCTGAAAGAGAAGATTGAGGGCTTCGATTTCCGCACCACGCCGTACGAGGAGGCCAGGCCCTACATCGAGCAGATGCCGTCGGACATCGGCAAACGCGTCGGGGCGAATATGCTCAACCGCGACATCTGCCAGGAGGCCCGGTGGCTGCTGTCAAAGCCGGATTTCGACGCCGAGCGCGTGGGCAAACTGCTCTATCAGCACCAGGCACACCTCCGCGACGGTGTCGGGGTTTCGCACCCGAGGCTCGATGAGCTGATTGACGCCGCCATGGAGGCCGGAGCGCTGGGGGGGAAGCTCAACGGCGCAGGCGGCGGGGGCTGCATGTTCGCATACGCCCCCGGATGCCAGGAAGCAGTGGCCGAAGCTATCAAAAAAGCAGGCGGCACCCCCTATATCGTCAGCCGTACGGAGGGGGCTCGCCTTGTCACCAATAGTGGGGAAAGCAACGGAGAGCAGGAGGGCTATGAATTCTCTGCGCATAACAGTCGGCGGAGTTAGAGGGATTGTCGGCGAGAGCCTGACGCCCGATCTCATTGTCCGCTACAGCCACGCGCTGGGGACGTATCTGGACAGAGTCCGCGTACTGGTGAGCCGCGATACCCGACAGTCGGGCCCGATGGTGGCAAGCTGCGCCGTCTCCGGGCTGATCGCGGCGGGATGTGAGGTCATTGACCTGGGAATCTGCCCCACTGCGGCCCTGCAGCTTGCGGTGCAAAACTCCTTCGCCGGCGGAGGGCTGGCCATCACCGCAGGACACAACCCGCGCCAGTGGAACGCTTTGAAGCCCGTTCGCGGAGACGGCAACTTCCTTAACCCCACCCAGTCCAACGAGGTTCTCGACATCTACCACCAGGCGGAGTTCGCCAAAGCCCGGTGGGATGAGCTACACCCTGTCGCCGAAGACGACCAGGCGGGACAGCGCCACCTCGACGCAATATACCGGGAGCTGGACACCGACGACATCCGAAGAGACGGGTTGCATGTGGCCATAGACTGCGTCAACGGCGCCTGTTCGGAGTATGCGCCCGGGCTGCTGGAGATGCTGCAGGTCAGGCATGTCGCGATGAACACCGAAACGCACCTGCCCTTCCCGCACGACCCGGAGCCCGCCTCGCAGAATCTGACGCAGCTTCAGGCGCTGGTGAAAGCAACAGGCGCGGATATCGGCTTTGGCTTCGATGCCGACGGCGACCGCATCGGCGTGGTCTGCCACGACGGAACTACCCCCGGAGACGAGGCGGCCCTGTGCCTGGCCGAAGAGATGATCCTTCGCAGGGGCGATCCCGGACCGGTTGTGACCAACCTTTCAACCACGCAGGCGGTTGACGAGATCGCCAGAAAATATGGCCGCACGGTGGTGCGCACACCGGTCGGACAGGCGTATATCGCAGAGGCCGCCAGCAATTACCAGGCCGCTGTGGCCGGTGAAGGTTCGGGGGGATGTGTGTTCCCGCGCCTCAATTACGCCCACGACAGCATCGCCGCAATGGGCCATCTTCTGCAGCTTGTGTGCCAGTCCGGGCAGACGCTCAAAGAGCTCGTCGAACAGCTCCCGGAGTTTTACATGCAGAAGCGGGTTGTTCCGTGTCCGGTCGCAGAGGCTTACAGCGTGCTGGAGAAGATCCGGGAGCAGCCGGTGCCGGACTGGGTTCAGGAGCGTGATGACCGTGACGGGATGAAGCTGTCGGGCAACGACCGGTGGGTGCATGTGCGGGTATCCATCACAGAGCCGATTATCCGCGTTATCACCGAGGCCACAGATGAGGCCACCGCCCGGCAACTGGCAGAGCAGTACGTACACCAAGTGCGACAGCGAATGTGAGCGAAAACCGAGACGAGGCGAAGACTGTGTCTGTTGTGAGAACGCTCAAAACAGGTATTTCCGGCGTGCGCGGGGTGGTCGGCGACTCCCTGACCCCCCAGCTTCTGATCGGTTTCGCCCAGGCGTTCGGCACCTACGTCGAGGGCGGGCTGGTGATGATCGGGCGCGACACCAGGCCCAGTGGCGAGATGGTGCTGAAGGCCCTCACCGGCGGCCTGCTCGCAACCGGCTGTGAAATTATTGACCTCGGTGTATGCCCCGTTCCCACCGCCCAGATGGCGATCCGTGACAGCATGGCCGACGGCGGCATCGTCATCAGCGCCAGCCACAACCCGCAGGAATGGAACGCGCTCAAGTTCATCCGCCACGACGGTATCTGCCTGTATCCGCACCAGATTGAAGAGCTTCTGAGCGTCTATTACCAGGGCAACTTCTCGCTGGTCGGTAATGACGATATCCGCGGCGTCAGATACGATGACCGAGCCATAGACCGCCATATATCGGCCGTCATGGATGTCGCCGATGTTGACGCCATCCGGGATGCAGGGCTGCGGGTGGTGGTGGACTGTTGCAATGGTGCGGGATCGGTGATGACCGAAGCGTTTCTGGAGGGCCTCGGGTGTGAGACGATTGCCATCAACAACGCTCCCACGGGTATCTTTCCGCACCCGCCGGAACCCGATCCGGAGAATCTTTTGCAGCTCGAAGACGCCGTGCAGGAGCATGGTGCCGACATCGGCTTCGCACAGGACGCCGACGCCGACCGTCTCGCCATCGTTTCGGAAAAAGGCAGCGCTATTGGCGAGGAATACACACTGACCTTCGCCTGTGACGCCATTGGTGCCAGCATCACCGGCCCCATCGTCACAAATCTGTCCACCTCCCGGATGATTGACGATGTCGCCGCCCGCTACGGCCTGCAGGTCTATCGCACCCCCGTAGGCGAGATCAACGTCATCCAGGGCATGCAGGCTCGCGACGCGGAGATCGGTGGAGAAGGCAACGGAGGGGTGATCCTGCCGCGCGTTCAATACTGCCGCGACAACTTCACCGCCATGACGCTCATTTTGGGCGGCCTGGCGCGGCGAAGGGGAACCGTCACCGACTGGGCCGAGACGTTCTCACCCTCGGCCATTGCCAAGGAGCGGGTTGAATGTCCCAGTTCGCGCGTCCAGCCTGCGCTTCTGGGCCTCCGCGAGGAGTACGCGGACCTGCAACTCGATCTCACCGAGGGTGTCAGGGTGACGTGGGATGACGATTCATGGTTGCATGTGCGGGCTTCCAATACCGAGCCGATCCTACGCGTCATCGCCGAGGCCTCCACTCCTCAGGCGGCGAAGCAGAAAACCGCACACGCCCGGCAGACGTTGCGCAAACACATATAGCCGCTCAACCCCGAGAGAGTGATCTCCTCTGCTTGACAGGGAAAAGCCGCGCGAAAAGCACCACTCCCGCGGACGGCAGTCGTATGCAGCACGTCACTCTCACAGCAGCCGGCGGATCCGAGATTTCGATACACATTCTACCGAAGCCGCGGCAGGCCCCCGGTAGCTGTATCATCATCCGCGTGGTCTGAAGTTCTCGGCCATCACCATGTTGTCCCTGTGAACCACTTCGTCGTGCCCGACGTGTCCTAGGATGTCGCTGATTTGTCGGGTGTGGGCTCCTGCGATTTTGCGAACCTCATCGGCGCCGTAATTCGACAGGCCCCGGGCAATCTCCGTGCCATTGGGATCCACGATTCGCACGAGGTCTCCCG
>JBKHJK010000044.1:0-9276 GCA_046538215.1 Armatimonadota bacterium | reverse complement strand
GCTCAATTCTCACCTGATCCGTGCAAACAGCGCACGTCTCAGGCCGAGCCACGGGATCTTTGGTTTTTATGAGGCAGTATTTCTGGCAGCAGTCAACCGGATTAAGCAGCACAGGTGGACTTGACGCCTCCCGGGGCAAAACCCCACGTGGCCGCCAGTGACGACCAACCTTCGGATGCCCGTCTCACCCGGAATCTTCCGAACAGTGATATTCTCACCGTTGCGTGGCAAGGCCGACAGCGCTGCCTGCATCATCCACCTGCGAACGGCCATGTTGGCGCACGAATTTCGTTCATACCGTCACAGAACCTACGTCACCTGTAGTAAGGGACGGTTTCCCGTATCGTCCCTTTTTTGTGTGTCGAGACAGGTGTCCGGCTGAAGAAGGTTCATGTACGTATTGCGGTGAATATTACCGCCGACGGATTTTTGCCTTCCGACGCTGCTGGCAGCGATCGTTCAAAGTCTTATAATCACGGAGACCGGTACATGAGCACATCCACAGTCCAGCAGGCACAGGATCTGTGCGAAGCAATTATCAACAACGTTGAGCAGGTCATTGTTGGCAAACGTTCGGTGGTTGAGAACACCCTGGTATGTCTGCTTGCGGGCGGACATATTCTCCTCGAGGACGTCCCCGGTGTCGCGAAGACGATGCTCGCAAAGGCACTTGCGGCGAGTGTCAACGGGAGGTTTTCCCGCCTCCAGTTCACCCCCGACCTTCTCCCTTCAGACGTAATGGGGGTAAACATTTACAACCAGAAGACCTCGGAATTCACCTTCCGCAGGGGGCCGGTATTCACCAATATTCTCCTTGCTGACGAAATCAACCGGGCGAGTCCGCGCACGCAGTCAGCGCTGCTTGAATCGATGGAGGAGCTTCAGGTGACGGTTGATGGTGTCACCTACCCTCTGCCGGATCCTTTTTTGGTCATTGCCACAGAAAACCCCATCGAGCACGAAGGGGTGTATGCGCTTCCCGAATCCCAGCTCGACCGGTTTATGATGAAGCTGAGCATCGGCTATCCAAACCGTGAGCAGGAAAAGGAAATTGTTCAGGCTCAACTGCGCGAACATCCCATCGAGCAGCTTGAGCCGGTGACCTCCATCGAGGAGATAAAGAGAGTGCAGGAAGTCGTATCGGAATGTGACGTAGATGACGACATCTATGACTATGTGATGGATATCGTGGAACACACACGCGAATCTGAGGACCTGGTGCTGGGGGCCAGTCCCCGGGGGACGCTGGCGCTGGTACGGTGCTCGCAGGCGCTGGCGACGCTACAGGCGCGCGATTACGTCATTCCCGACGATATTAAACGCCTGATCACCTCCACCCTCGCCCATCGCCTTCAACTCGCTCCACAGGCTCGAATGGGTGACATGACGGCGACTACTGTTCTCTCGGAAATCGCGGACGAGATCCCGGTACCTGTCTGAGGTTGCCAGCCATGTCCCGCAACTACAAGCTTTTTATGAGCGCCGCCGTTTTGTTTTACCTCGCCGGCCTGATGAACGAAGCTCCAGCCCTGTATGTGATGGCCGGAGTGTGTCTCGCCTGCGTCCTCGGCTGCTATCTTATATCCCGCCTGGGCATCGCCGGCCTCGACCTTTCGGTCACTACCGAAGCCGAGCGCGTGTGGGGCGAAAGTGATGTCTCGGTTCATGTTGATCTCACGAACGTGGGGCTCATTGCCCGTCCCCCTGTGCGTGTGAGAATACCCGTCAACAATACGACGCTGCAGATTGACGAAGCATCACATTTATTTGCCCTTCCCGGTCTCAGTCGCTCACAATCGGTCGCGGCAGAGGCTGTGGTGGGAATTGCAAATCGTGGGCGATATGTTTTGCACGAGCCTAGATTGATCGGCGGCGATCCGCTGGGCATGTTTGAGCGGCCCGGACCGCCGGCACCGTCGGCGTCGTTCATCGCTCTGCCACGCCCCCTTTCTCTGCCACCACAGGACCTGACGGCAATGCTCTCAGAACGCACCCGCCTGGAAATGGCCAGCCGCCGCCAGCGTGCAGGGGAGTTTTTCGGTACCCGCCGGTACGAGCCCGGTGACGAGCTGCGTGACGTGCACTGGAAGGTCACCGCGCACACCGGTGAGCTGGTTGTCAAGGAATACGCCGGGGGCACTCAGCATCAATCCGCAGTCTGGCTCGACACCGATCCCGATGCGGTTCTCGGCAGTGGCGCCGACAGCAGCTTCGAGGTCGCAGTTGTGGCCGCAGCCACACTTTTGCAGGGCCTTTCCGGGGTAAATATCAATACCGCCCTGTTCGGCGACGCGCTTCCCCCGGAGCTGCGGTCTCCAGAGACGGGAGCCGCCGTTTACCGCCACGCCATTGAAGCCCTTGCCACAGTGACACCATCGGCCCTGCAGCCGTTTTACAGGCATATCCGCGACTGGTCTCAACAGACCACCGGCGGTATGACGGTCTTTGTCATCACCCCGGGCCTCGATGATGCCGTGATCCGTCAACTCACCGGCATCGCAGTCACCGGTGTGGCACTGCGCGTGATGCTTGTGGGGTCGGCGGACGCAGGGGACGATATTCACAGGCAGCAGATGGGGACCGCAAGCTACCTGCGGGCTCACCATATCCCGGCTGCGGTTGCGCGTCAAAAGAACCAGCTCCAGGCCGCTTTCGCCGAACTTGGAGCGGCAGCCGGCACGCCACTGACGAAAGCGCAGACGCAAAGATGACCTTCTGGCAGCGCGTGGCAGAACGAACAAGACACATCCTCGGGTTTAACATGCCCGAGTGGGACCCGGTTCATGCGGTCAGGCACGAAGGAGCCCGCACGTGGTTGGTCGCCTGCCTTTATGCATGGCTCACGATGATTGCAGCCCTTCTTTCGACCTCCGTCTTCATGGCCAATCCGATATACGTGGGGACCGTCGGGGCGCTTCTGGTCACCGCATTCCCTGTTGCCTATTACCTGCACTACACCCGCGTCTCGCGTCTGAAGGTCAACTGGACGGTATTCATCGCCGCTGTGGTACTCGGCGCAGTGCAATTTGCCCCGACTATCCGCACACATATCGCCGACCAGCCTGATAGCGTGTTCACAGCCCTGCGGGCCCTGCTGGCGGTCTTCCTGTGGATCACCGCTTTCCGCGCCTTCTCGCTGCGATCCATCACCGAAGTCGTGCAGACGATCCTGCCGACGACTTCGATTGTGCTGCTGAGCCTGGTGGCACACCCACACTGGTCGGCACTGGCAGCCCTGGGAATGCTGATTTTTGGTGCACTCGGGCTTCTGTCGATCGAAAATTCTCTTCAAAACACCCGGCAGGTTTCGCCACTGAGCGCCATGGAGTTCAGCGAGGTCTCCACTTCTTCGGGCAGAGCCTATTCATGGCCCAGCATATACGTTCTGGCCGTGATCGTGGCTGTCGCTGTCGGCTTCTGGACGGCCCAGGCCGAGCTTTCAAGCCGTATGACCGATCGGGTACAGCTCTACCTGGCGCGCCGGCTGGCGATGCAGTGGATCCGGGGCAGCGTTGATCACGCCCCGGGGGCTTCAATCTGGCTTCCGAGGACCTACCCTCCAATGGGGCGCACCATCGTTATGGAGGTGGAATGCGAGCGTCCCACCAACTGGCGGACGGGCGTGTATCACGGCTATACAGGCCAGGCGTGGACGATGCAGTTGGCCCTCAACCGTGCACCGGGCGCCGGTACGAATGAGTGGACAATCCCGCAAGATGCAGCAGGCCTCAGCCGTGAGGCGGTGTATGTTGAACAAACGATCACCCCTTTCGTTCCCTTTGGTGCATCGATTCCGTGCGCGTTCCGGCCCGTGCGGATCCGCGCCGACGTTCCGGCTGTGACGTACGGTCGCGACGGCGTCATCGCTCCGGTGAGCCAGAGGCTGCCCAAAAAGCCGTTTCATGTGCTGTCCAAAGTGCCTCCGACACTTCCGGAAGTCGCAGGAGTACAAAACCCTCCCACAAAAGAGCAGCTTCAGCGCGATCGTGAACTTCCTGACGATTACTCTCCGATGGTGCGAAACCTGGTCGAGAATATCACCGGCGATGTCGCAGAAGACTTCGAAAAAGTCCGGGCGATTGAGATGTACCTCATCAACAACTACACTTATGATCTGGATCCACCACGAACCTGGCCAGATGATTTTGTGGAAGCCTTCCTTTTCAAAACACGAGCGGGCTATTGCTACCATTTTGCCTCGGCCATGGTCGTGATGTGCAGGACCGTTGGCATCCCCGCACGCATGGCCGTGGGCTTCCTGCGGGGCGAGACCAGCACACATGACGACGATCTGTATATCGTTCGCAGCGAGGATGCTCACGCGTGGCCGGAAGTCTATCTTGAAGGCATGGGGTGGATGGTATTTGAGCCCACCCCTGCCGCCCGCGAAGACGCCGAAGAAACCACCTTTGGGGACGTATGGCGCGAGGTGACTGCTTCGATGAAAGACAGAGCTGCGTTTTTCGTCGGCCGCATTGGCGCCTACTGGCAGGTCGGGCTTGTTATGGTGCTGTTTGTATCCCTCGCCGGCTTCTCCACGCGATATTATCTGATATGGCTGTCGCATCATCCGCCCCGGGGCGCTGACGCAACATCAACGGCACAGTGGGCATATCGGCGCATGCGGCGTGTGCTGGACCGCCACGGCGCAAAAGACCACCCGCACCTGGCGGCGTATGAGTTTTTGGAGACCGTTCCTGCAGGCTTGACCGAATCTCGGCAGATCGCACGACGAATTGTGGACGATTATCTGGTAGTGCGCTTCGGCCCGTCGCAACCGGACGAAGGAACCATTGACCGTCTTGTTGAAGGCGTTGCACAGCTTCAGGCCATGATCAAAGAGGACCTTCGGAGCCGAGAGTCATAGCGTGATGTGCGATCCTGCAGCACCGGGAGGCTGCTCATGTCTATCCATATATCAGGCATCTATGCTGCTGTATTGACCCCGCTGCATGATGATGAAACGCCAAATACGGAGGCCATACCGATACTGGTCGAACACCTCATCAACGGGGGTGTTCATGGCCTGTTCGCTGTGGGCACACACGGGGAGGCATACGCTCTGAACACCGAGGAACGAGGGCGCGTCACCCGGGCGTTTGTGCAGGCTGCAGCGGGCCGCGTCCCCGTCATGGCCGGTATCGGTGCACCGACCACGCGGCAGGTATTGGAAAACCTGCGGCTGGTAGAAGAGGCGGGGGCCGACGCCGTCTCTGTCGTCACCCCCTACTACATCTCCCCCGCCCAGGACGAGTTGTACGAGCATTTCCGCGTCATTGCCGGGGCCTCCAGTATCCCTGTTGCTCTGTACAATCTCCCAGGCCGAACACACGTGGCGATCGAACCGGCGACCATGGCGCGACTGGCCGAGATTGATCAAATCGTCGGCGTCAAGGATTCCAGTGGCGATCTTAATAACACCATTGATTACCTCCGGCTCACTCCCGACGATTTCGCGGTGATGAACGGTAACGATGGCCTGATCTTTGCGAGCATCCTCGCCGGCGGCTCCGGTGCCGTCTCCGCAGGCGCCAATATCATTCCCGAGATCATCGTCGGAATCTACGAAAATATCCAGAATGGCACTATCGAAGAGGCCCGGGATCTGCAAATGAAAACTATTCTCCTGCGCCGCTGCTTTTCTCTGAGCACCGTCCCCGACCCCATTAAGGAAGCGGCGCGTTTAATAGGGCTTCCTGTCGGGCCCACCGCCCGCCCGTGTGGCCCCATGTCTCCGCAAGCCCGCGAAAGCCTTACGGGTATTCTGCGGAGTATTGCAGTGGACACTGCGCAGTAAGACCGAAACAGCCACCTGGCGCGGTCGGCCCCTTCATAAGCGCAACGTCCCGCGGTCTCATTTGACTAAATAGGTACTGAAATACATTGCGACTCCCACGTTTGCGTGATCGAAGGAGCTTTTTGCTGAATGTCCATGCGATATAGGGCACTATTTGCCATTGTATTCACCGTATCTGTCACGGTCGGCCTTCTTGCCCCCTCCACGACCCAGGAGCTTCCGGCCGATCTTCTGCAGCGGGGTAGCCAGGCTCGCCAGCAGGGCGACTGGGAGGAGGCGCTGCAGCATTACCGCCAGTTTCTGCAGCAGAACCCAAATCATGAGGCGGCTGTGCTCGCTCATTTCGCCGCCGGTGAGTGTCTCTACAGGCTCAACCGCTACGAGGAGGCCGAAAGAGAGTACCGCACCGTTTTTGAGAATTACCCCAACTGGTCGGATGTCTCGGCCGCTTATCTGCGCGCGGGGACGGCTCTCTTCAATCTGCAACGGTACGAGAAATCGGCGGAGACTCTGCGGGCGGCGCTTGAAAAGTTCGAATCATCACCAATTGGCGGGACACTCGCATACTGGCTGGGCGAGTCCCTGTACCAACAGGGCAAGGTCAAGGCTGCGATTAGTGCATATCAGCGGAGCCTGGAGCTCTCGCCTGATGGTGAGCTTGCTCCCTACGCGCTCTATTCGATAGCCACGACATACTCTGAAACTGACGCGGAAAAAGCCCTTGAGACCTTTGCAGAGCTTCAAAGACGCTTTCCGGACATCGAGCTGCAGGCAGAAGCGATATACCGCACCGGGAAACTCCACGAACAGCAGGCAAACTACAGTGAGGCTCTCTCATCCTATGAGACCGTATTGGAGGAATTTCCTGACTCGGAATTTGCCCCCCGGGCGATGCTCGGATTTGCCTCTGTATATTACAGGCGCGGTGAGTTTGCCCGGGCGGCCGGTGAGTTTGAGAAGGTCGCACAGGAATATGCCGGCTCTCGCCTTGCGGTGCAGGCCTCACTCCGGGCCGGGGATGCGTGGTACGCCGCCGGGGAGTATGAGCGTGCCGCTGAAATCTATATGACTGTCGCGGAGTCTGATGTCAGCGACATTGCCTCGTCAGCCGCATACTGGGGAGCCGTCAGCTACCAGCTCACAGGAAAGGGATCTGAAGCGGTCGAGGCCCTTGAGAACCTCGCACAAGCATATCCCAACCATCCCGAAATCGCAGACGCATGTATCCGTCTCGGTGGTCTGTATCTGGATCGTGGAGACTTTGAGAAGGCTCTCGCAGCATATAGACAGGCCGGTCAAAAGGCCACGGAGGATGATGAGCAGCTCAGGGCTCGCTTTGGTGAGTTATGGACACTGCACCAGAAGGAGGGTTCAGCCGAGAGGCTCGAGGCGCTCGAGACCCTTTTGCTCAAGCATCCCGAGAGCGCTTTGACACGAAATAACGCCCTGTTCGTGGCGAACCTGCAGATGAGCGCCGGAGACTTCGCCGGTGCTCTGCAGCTTGCGCAGGTCATCCTCGACCACCACCCCGACCATCCGGGCAGCGCCGAGGCTCTTACGACAGTCGGACAGGCGCACCGCAAGCTGAATAACTCCGACGCAGCGCATGAAGCATTGACAGGGGTGCTGGGGGAATACAGTGATACCGCCAGCGCCGATGTGGCCCGTTCAGAGCTGGCGTTTATGCGATTGGAGGAAGGGAAACTACAGGAGGCCGCGACGCTTATCGAGACAATCAGCCCCGACAGTGCGGCCGCAGAGGCCCTCCCCCGGCTCCACTATCGCCTTGGCCAGGGATATGCAGATGCCGAAAGCTGGCAAAGCGCAATCACCGCCTGTGAAAAGGCGTATGAACTGGCCCCCGAAGGCGAATGGGCGGACGCAGCGCTCATGGGGATCGCCGACGCGCAGGTCGCCGACAATCAGCTATTGAACGCTCTTGAGAATTACAGAGCGTTTATTGAGCACTTCGCCGACTCTGCGGAGGTCGGCCGGGCTCATTTGCGGGTCGGTGAGGTCCTTGTGCGGCTGAAACGCCATGAGCAGGCCGTAGAGTATTACACGGAGGTATTGCAGAACAATCACGACGCCGAATGGGCACCGGAGGTCGCTTTCGCTCTGGGCGAAACCTACGCGGACGACAGGCAAATGGTGCGAGCTGTCGAAGCCTTCGTGGATGTTGCCGACAGTTATCCCAAAAGCGACCTTGCGCCCGATGCGCTGTTCACGGCGGCTGAACTGCGGTACGATCAGTCGAACTTCTCCGCGGCGTCGAGGCTCTATGAACGGCTGCTGGACGAGTATCCCGAAAGCCGCCTTGTAGATGAAACTCATTACAAGCTTGGCTGGTCACTTTTGAAGATGCAGGAGCGTGCGGCCGCTCTTGAGCACTTTCTTGTAACTCTTGATGGGTCGGACAACCGCGCCGTAGCGGCTGATGCGCGCCTGCAGGCCGGTTACATCTACATGCACAACGACCGTTACGAGGATGCCATCGAAGTGCTCAAGCCGGCCCTTCAGAGCAGGCCCGTAGATCAGCTTCCCTCCATCCTTCACCTGCTTGCCGAGGCGTACATATCGGCTGACAGGCTCGCGGAGGCCGTTGACCTGCTTGAACGGTTGATCGGCGATTTCCCCGAATATTCGTATGTCCAGCAGGGCAGGCTTCGGCTTGCGCAAACGTACGCAGACCTTGACAGAGACGAGAAGGCGGAGGCACTGCTGAACACACTCCGGGAAGCTGATAATCGGGAAATTGCCGATAAAGCTGCCCTGGAACTGGCGGAGATCAAGCGGGGGCGCGAACAGTTGGATGAGGCTCTCCAGCTTTACCTGTCCGTGGCCGACGGCGCCGAAGATGATGAACTGGCCGCCCACGCCCTTTACCGCGCCGCCAGGACCTCTCAGCGTCTCGGTAACCAGAAGCAGGCCACCGAGATGTACCGGCGGCTGTTGAATGACTATCCGGAGGAAAACCCGTGGGCCGAGCGGGCGCAGAGGCGGCTCGACCGCCTCACGGAGAAGCAGGAAGAAGACTGAGGGACCTCTGTTAATCGGGTGAAAACCCTGCGAACAACTCAGTACGTCTGCCCTGAGTGTCCTTCTGAACCGCATTTCACTCCTGGAGTGGCTGATCAGCCGGGAACACGCTGCCTCCGCGGGCGTCATAGGCAACAATGGCGGGGAAATCCTGCACTTCGAGACGGCGGATGGCTTCGGGCCCCAGCTCCGGGTACGCCACGACTTTTGCAGCGGTCACTGTCCGTGAAAGCAGCGCGCCGGCTCCACCGACGGCGACCAGATACACCTTTCCGAACCTCCTGCAGGCCTCCCGGACGTCTTCGCCGCGGTCGCCCTTGCCGATGGTAGCTGCCAGACCCAGTTGGTACAGCTCCGGAGCGAAAGGATCCATGCGGTAGGAGGTGGTCGGCCCGGCGGATCCCAGCGCAGATCCAGGGGGTGCCGGAGCAGGACCGCAG
>JBKHJK010000043.1:0-9320 GCA_046538215.1 Armatimonadota bacterium | reverse complement strand
CGACGAGGAGCGCCTGAAATGACTGAACACGGATCTATCTCCATGTCTCCCAGAGACGACATCGTGGCCGGAAGCGTCGTCACACTCACCTTCCGCTATACCGTCGGATCGGCCGGGATGGCAGAGGGCGGAAGTCTTCGTATCGCCACCCCCAACGACGCCTGGGAGTGGCCGCGCGTGCCCATGCACCGCTTCTTCCAGGCGGGACACGAACGCGGCGGCTATGACAACGGCTACTGCAGCTATTCCCGAAAGAATGTGAAGGTCGAGCTGCAAAGCGACACCGATGCGTGGATTGACCTGGCGGCCGAAGAGCGCCACTGCGCCGGCGAACTCAGCGGCCCTTGGGCGCACCACATCGTCGCCGAAGTTAAAGACGCCGACCTGTCCGAAGGTGACATCATTACGATTGTTTACGGGGACACCACGTGGGGCGAGGACGGCGTTGAGGCCCAGCGTGTCGCGCCCACCCCAAAGGATTACTTCCACGCCTATGTTGACACGTCCGGGGATCGGCGGTTCATCGAGCTTCCCGCCGAGGAGTTGCAGGTGCGGGTCCTGCCCGATGAACCGAGCCGCTTTAACGTCGTCCTCCCCGCCATCGTCTCACCGGATGAAGTAATGACGATGCGGATTTCAGCCACCGACCGGTTCAAAAACCGGCCTGTCTCCGCCTTCGAAGGCGAGGTCAGGCTTTCCCCTGAATCACCGTTGCTGGCGATGCCCGGAAGTGCAAGATTTGACGCCGCTGATGACAACCACATCAAAGTGGGAAACATCGTCGCGCCCGAAGAAGGCGTGCACCGTGTCAACACCGAGATGGCAGAGGGCGGAACCTGCACCACCAGCAACCCCGTATGGGTCAACGACGGCGACCTGAATATCTACTTCGGCGACCTGCACTGCCAGAGCATGTGGCACAGTGACTCCGTCGGCACGCCCGATGAGAACTATGAATACGCCCGCGACATCGCCGGCCTGGATTTCATGGCCCTCACCGACTCCGGCGGCTGCTATAAAGAGGGCTGGCAGGATACCCAGCAGGCCGCACAGCGCCACTACGAGCCGGGAGAGTTTGTGGCATTCAAAGCGTTTGAGTACGGCGGGCCGCAGGGACACCGCAATATTATCTACCGCGGGTGTGAAATCGAGCCTACCCTCGACGACCTGCCCAGCGGTGACGCCGAAGGGATGTTTGAATACTTCAGGGGACGCGATGACATCATCAGCATCCCACACCACACCAAGGTGTGGACCGACTGGGACTTCTACGATCCCGAGCTTGAGCCGATCGTGGAGGCCTACTCGTGCTGGGGCAGCGGTGTGGAGCACAATGACCCGCTGTGGGACAAGTCCGAGAAGTCGGGCTCCGGTGTCTTCAACGCTCTTGCGCGGGGATACCGGCTGGGCTTTATCGGCTCCGGTGACAGCCACGCCGGGATGCCCGGGCGCTCCTATCCGCAGGACCGGCAGTGGTGTGTGCACCATAAGAGCGGCTTCGCGTGCGTGTATGCCCCGGAGCTAACCCGCGAAGCAATCTTCGACGCCCTGAAGAACCGGCATTGCTACGCCACGACCGGCGCCCGGATGATCCTGGAGTTCTCGGTCAACGAGGTGACCATGGGCCAGGAACTGGCTGTCGAGGCTGCCGGTGATACCCGTGTGATCCGAATTCACGCCATCGGCGAGGGCGAACTATCGTGGCTGAAAATCGTGAAGAACAACGAGGACCTCATCTACAGGGAACTCAGCGGTGATAAGACGTACTTCGAGTACCGCGACACCGCCCCTGCACAGGACGGGGATTTCTACTACGTCCGCGTGGTCCAGGAGGACGAAAACACCGCCTGGTCCAGCCCCGTGTGGGTATCGGTTCCATAGGTCCGATTGCCTGCAGAGCCTGTTTTTGTTGGAGGCCTTGGACCTGTGCGGCACCTGAGGCGTTCCGTGACCGGACAACCGTGGCGTGTTTCGATGGACTCGGGCTGGAAGCTGGCGGATAAGCACCATCCGCCACCCTCGGACTGGAAAAAACACAGTCCTCAGGCCGAGCCACGGTAGCTTTGTAGGTCTCCCAACAGTGACTCATAAAAACTCTGCAGACAGAGAAATACGAATACACGGTATCGCGGGCGTGCGTTACGACTCCTATTCCATGGCTGTGGTCGCTGGAGTTTGGGACACAACAACTAATCACCCCGTGGCTCAGAGAGCCGCTGGAGTTTGGGATACAACAACCAATCATCCCCGTGGCTCGGCCTGCGATTTGGGATGTTTCTCGTTCAAATCGCAGGTGGCGACGTCATCTGTCGCCAGCTTCCAGCCCGAGTCAGTCCCAATAGGCCATGGAGCGCCGCTGCTGTAAAGATTCTGACGCAGCACAGGTCGTAGTCTGACTTGCAGGCTGCGTCAAATATTCGGAGTTTGGAGCAAACTCTCCCGCGCCCTGCAGCTGCGGCCGCTACCTCACCGGCGACGGCCAGGATTTACTTAGTCTCGATGACGGTGATCTGGTCGGGTGAGGCTGTCGCGGTGATGATCTCATCCGCTCCGTCGCCGTCAACATCGCCGATGCTCATACCCTGAAGCTGTCCCCCGGCATCGAACCAGCCTGCAAGCTCGCCTTCGGGCGTACACACGAAGATCTTGCCGTCCTTACACCCGGCCGCCAGCAGCACGCCATCAGGAGACTGCACAAGGGCTGTGTGCAGGATGGCGCTGCTCACCGGTGTGCCCCACACCTTCTCACCATCTACATCAAAGGCGCACAGGTAACCGCTGTCGGAGCCGACCGCGACGATGGAATGATCGCCACGGGGGACGATGGTCATTGAGCGAATGACCCGGCTGAGGTTCTGCCACCACGTCTGCTGGGGCTTGCCCTGCTGGCCGCGAAAGCACCGGATATCGCCGAGGTTATTCCCACAGAAGACCTCCATCTCGCCGTCGCGGTTGAGGTCTCCTGCTGCGATGGCCGGACACGTAATCGCCCAGCCGCCGTTTTTGTACTGCTGCAGGATTTCGCCGCTGTCATCCAGCACCGTGCACCAGGCGCTGTAGGATTTCAGGCCGTTACCCACCAGCACCCGGGGGACGCCCTCACCGAAAACATCGGCGGTGGTGATGGTGTCAGGGATGCCGTAGGTCCAGCGGGCGCCTGTTGGAACGGGTGTGCGCCACAACTCCTCACCGTTTGCGTTCAGGCAGTGCACGTGCATGCTGCCGGTTCCGGCGATGATTTCGGTTTTGCCGTCGCCGTTGATGTCATCGGCGGCCAGTCCCCGCACCTTCGCCGACCGCAGCGTCCAGTGCATGGGAATGCCGTCAAAGCGCACAAAGGGCAGCTGGCGCCGCCAGATTTCACCAAGGCCATCGCCCAGCAGATAGAGCGTCTCGTCATCGGATCCGGCGAGAAGCTCCTGCGCCCCATCGCCGGTGATGTCGGCAGCATCTATAGCGTGCACCGGGCCACCGGTGGTGAAGTCGGCCAGGAACTCTCCGGAACCGTCAAGTTCCATCACGGCACCGCTTTCCAGTCCGGTGTCAATGCGGGGACCGTCTGCCGTCATCCGCACGACGACTGAGCGGGGGAGGGCCTGCAGATCCCTGGTCCACGATGCAGCCAACTCAGGGGTGCCGGACCATGACTGGTCGGCCCCGCCTCTCTCTGTCCCGGCATCATCCCACGCCTTTTGCAAAAGCGCGGTGACCCCATCAGGGCAGTCTTCGCCGGAGACCAGGGGCTTGTTGTCCATTGTGACATCAGCTTCGTGGAGAATGACACCTGCGGGGCCGATGTAGAACATCGCGCCGGAGACGGCGAGCCCGTCAATCTCTGCTTTCGCCCCCTCAACGCCGGCACCGACCAGCGCCACTCCCGCGGTGTCGCGAACCAGCGCGCAATGCTCATTCAGCCGGCGATATTCGTACTGCGGTGTCGTCTCCCCCTCGCGGGCGTAGAACATGTTCTGAAAACACGCCGACTGTGTGGGCTGCAGCGTCCGCGTCATGGTCTGTTCGAGGATATTCAGGGCGCTTTCGGCGTAGGGGTTATGCGGCAGATCCTGCCCCAGAAGCTCAAAATCCCGGTCCAACGTCACCGGCTGATCTTCGGGGAAATGCTGCCAGAAGCGGTTGGCGGATGTGTCGCTTGCGGACTCCTGGCCGTTGTGCCCTGCCAGCGTGATGCTCCTGATACCCATCATATAACCCGTGGCGCTGTCGTTTTGCCCTGTCACCGTAAAGCGGACCCGGTGGGTGCCACCGTCGAGCGAGAGTGTCCCCAGGTCGTGGTTTGAAAAGGTGAGCTCCTCCGCGTACATATCCACCGGCTCGCCGATGTCCTCCCCATCCACCGACACCTGCACAATACCCCGGGCGCCCACGTCCGAGGTTTGCAGGTGGAGGTCATAGTTTCCGGCTTCAGCGACCTCCACCGACACGTCGAAATAGTCCCCGATTTCATCCGAGTGCACGAACACACCGCCCCAGTCGGCGGAATACGCGAAAGGCGTATCCATCTCGGTGCTGGCGCCGGCGGCGATTGATCGTCCATCAAGCACCACAGCGCCGTCACGGGCAGGCCCGTCCTGGCGGGAGCTGAACAGGCCGCCAGAAAGCTCGGGGCTGCCGAGGCTGCGCCATCCGAGCACGAACGAGTATTCTCCCGGTTCGATTGCCTGCATCTCGTCCAGCACGAAGAAGTAATCCCCACTCAGCCAGATGATATGGCGGTTCCAGTCCACCCCGTTGTACCGGGGGACGCTCGTGGCCGTATATGCCCAGCCATCGCCCTCCGCGCTGTTCAGAAGCCGGGCGGCCTCTCCGTGTTTCTTTGCCCCGAGGCCGTCTCTGGCGACGGTGACACCGTTGTGAAAGGCCATGCTGGGGCCTTTCAGCCGATCAATGGCGATGAGCCAGCGGCGGTTGTTGTCCGAAAACTCTCCGATGGTGTTCACGTCGTCATACGAGTGTGTGCCACAGCTCACACCATCGAGCATGAGGTATTCATCATCGGGATCGAAACCGGAGCGGAAGGCCAGCTTATCAAAGCCCTCCTCTGCGTTGACGCCCATGCGGTAATTGATTTCGGTTTTGAAATACAGCGGGTCACCCGGACAGATACTGAGGCCGATGTGATCGTCGGGCAGCCGCGGCTGCACACCGACATTGAAGCCACGCATCGGCTCATCGGTGCTGGTGACCATGTGGTCGCGCTTATCTATCATGAACTGGTAGGCGCCCTCATCGAGCGCATAGGCGAACTTGGAAAACAGCGATGTCGCATAGTCCGTGGCGTTGGTGTCGCCCAGCATCACCGTCTGCCCCATGTTATTGGAGATGATGATGCACCTGCGTCCCATCAGGTGGGGTCGCTCGGAGCTCCAGAAATCCGCCGACCATTCGGGCTCCATGAACGAGATGTCCAGGGTGTTATCCATGCTGCCACCGAGGGCGTGCTGGGACAGGGAATCCTCCCGCGAGCGGAAACTCGACAGGCACAATGTCCAGAACTCTTTCAAACATCGCCGCCACAACTGCAGCTCTGCGGGAATATTGTCGCTGTAGTATTTGTCGAAATGCCGCCAGCCGAAGTAGAAGGCCCGGGCGGCACGGGTGGCGTGATTCTCCTTGATCATCCCGTTATCGGTGCGCAAGCCGCCGTACTTGAAGCCCTGGTCGCCCCGGAGGTGCTTCAGCAGCTCGTTGGTGATCTTCAGCCGCTCCTCGTCACTGAACACCTCACAGGTGTGCATCAGCTCCCACGAGAGCGTCTTGGTGATATAAAACAGGTGCCGCCACTTGCGGTGATCGGGGTCGAACCAGTGATCCAGCACGTACTGCCGGTATCTGCGGGCGTGCTTCAGATCGCCGCTCTTGAGATAGTTGGCGGCATCGGCGATTTCGTCCCACGGGGGCTTTGCAGGCCACGGAAAGTGGGTGTGTCCGCGGTAGCCCTCGCCGATTTCAACCTCCACGTCGCACCGCAGCACGTCATCCGCGGCCTCAATCTGCTCGATGAGACGTTCGGCGCCGCGCTGCAGGCCTGCAAGATCGGAGGCACCCACCACCAGCATATTGTTGCCCGTGCCGAGGGGGTTGACCAGCGGGCGCAGCACATATCCACCGGCTCCCGGGAAGTACAGATCCTCAAAGGTGTAGTAGTTGCGGTACAGGTGCTCGCAGGCCTCGCTGGTGGCGAGGTTGCCGAGGAGTATCAGGTCCCGTGAGGCCTCGTGCAGGTTAATCGCCGCAGGTTTTACGATCTGTGCATCGACACCGCGGTCTTCAAGCGTCTGTCGGACAGCCTCTGCAGTTTCATCAGCACCATCTGCAGTCACGACCGTCACACCCTCTGGAGCCGCCAGATCGAGGCCGCGTCGGAGGGGGACCGCCTGCTCTATGGGCCTGTATTCCGCCTTCTGCAGCTTCACATCATCGAACCACGCTGTGCCCGTCGCCCGGTACAGGCGCAGGTTCACGCGCACGCCCTTTACCTCCGGGGTCAGTTCGCTGGCGGCGAAATACTGCTGCCACGGCTTTGACTCCGGCTCGGTCGCACCGCCGCCGATGATCAGGTTGCCGCTTTGTCCGATGCGCTCGCCGTTTTCGTCCATGTGATACAGCACCATCATGGCGCCGCGATCCCCCTCGACATTCTCCAGCTTCGCCCACACGGAGACGATAAACTGCCGGTTGGGATCCTCAACGGGGATAATATCGGAGGTCCACAGGCGGGTGCGTGTTTCTTTGCACACGATTTTGACGCTCCGGCTGCCGGAATGGACCTCGTCAGTGGCCCATGTGCCGCCGCCGTTTTCGTTCACCCATGCGAGCGGTCGTTTGCCACTCTTTGCACCCTCCTCAAAACCCGGATTCGGGCAGAGATTCTCGTCTGCCACCGCATACATGGCCGTCACCACCAGACAGATAATCGCACATAGAGGTATCCCTGCGGCCAGTCTCTTCATGTCACTCGCTCCCGATGGCAGTTCGCTTTCTTCTATGCATCATCTCCGGCGTAATACCGCGCCAGCTTTTCATTGTCGGCGATCGCGGCCATCTCCCACTCTGTCCACTGCGCCAGATACTCTTTGACGCTTCCGGCATCGGCCCACAGGCGGTATTCGGCGGTCGCGATGATAGCCTCGGCATAGCACGCAAACTCCAGATAGCCATCCTCGCGCCGCAGGTCAATCTCGGAGAAATCGGCCGTATCAAATGCCCGGACGTGCTGAAGGATTTCCGCGCTCGGCGCATACCGGAAGACCTTGGTGATGTGGGGGAAGGCGACCACGAAGCCGACACCCTCGATCTCCGCGGCGGTGAGGCTGTCAATGACCTCTGTCCGGTCGCGGCCGCATTCGTCCCATTCATACCGCTCGGGGTCGTCTCGCCCGGTGATGTCCACGTAATACACCTTGAAGGCGTGGTCGCCCAGGCGGTACATTGAGGTGCCCGCGGGTCGTGCGGTGTATGGTTTGCAGGGTTCGATCTCGTGCATGGTGAGCCTCCCTGTCACAGAATAGCTGCGGTCAACAGATTGCTCCGGCCTTGTGCAGTCTTTCACGCAGAGCTTCGACATTAACGTCACGCGGAGGGATGCCATCATCGGTGGCCATCGCAGCGGCGACTCCGGCGGCCTCTCCGATGCCCATGCAGGCGGCCATGATGCGGATCGAGGACATTGCCTGGTGATCGGCCGAGACACACCGCCCCGCCACCAGCAGGTTATCCAGATCCGCCGGCAACAGCGAGCCGTACGGAATATCAAAATAATCGGGTGGATGCAGCTCTCCCGGCAGCTGGTCCTCGTAGCTGGTGTGCATGTAGCAGCTTTTGTTCGGACACTCTTTCTTGCACAGGTGCACACCGTCTTTCACAAAGCCCCGCGGGCAGTGTATATCAATCCAGTACGAGCAGCGGGCGATGGCGTCATCAAACCTCGCCCCGGCGATGACATCTTCACCGGTAACGCACTTTTCGCCCACGATCTGCCGGGTCTCTCGAATCCCGATATGCGGGGCGGTGAGGATCAATTCCACGTTTTCAAGCCCCGGAACGTTCTGTTTCCAGAACTCAACCATCTTCCACGTTTCCTCCCGCACGTACATTTCACCCTCGGTGAGGTCCTCCACATCGGTGGCATTCCCGGCGTAGCGGGTGATATTCACCGAGTGTATTCCTTCTTTGGTGATTGAGCCGTGACCGCCAAGCCCTCCGTGATATCCGGCAACGTGCCCCTCATTGATCGCTTTGGTGATGATCTCCTTTGCTGTTTCACGCACCTGCTGGTCAACATGTTCCATGCCATTGACCCAGAACATGCTTCCCATCGCCATCGGCTTTCCGTCCGCCGGGCGGCCAAGTGTGCATTCGACGCCTGCACGATACGCCACATCCGCATCACCGGTCGCGTCAATGAAGCATTTGGCCTTCACAGCCTGCCGGCCGGACTTGTTCTCAATGATCACGGCATCCAGGCGGCCGCGGTCCACGACCGAATCGGTCATGAAAGAGTGTAACAGCACATCCACTCCATAGTCCCTGCACATCCGGTCGGAGATGAGCTTGAACGCCTCGGCGCTGAAGGGGCAGCGACCGGTTTTGACACATTCATCCCACGGATCGGTGTCGCCGAGCTCATACAGATTGTCACAGAACTCCTTCGTTATTCCGGCCACGGTCGGGTTATCCGATCCCTGTTCTTTCAGACCCAGTATGGGCCCCACAAGGCCGTTGGTGGCCATACCACCCAGAAAGCCGTAGCGCTCGATGATGAGGGTATCGGCTCCGTGTTTTGCAGCCTGCAGCGCGGCCGTCAGGCCTGCCGGCCCTCCACCGATGACACAGACATCAACATCACGGACCACAGGGGTTTCTCGTGACGGCTCCTGTACTGTTTTCACATATCTCACTCCATTTGCAGGATTTGAATGCACAGTTATCCGAACATCACGACATATCCGCCGAGGATATCGGGGCCGAATATCCACAGCGCGAGCCAGGCCAGTCCGCCCGCCAGAAGATCTCCGACCGCCAGGCCCAGGAAGAAGGGCATCATCTGCCGATACAGCCGGGCGCCGCCAACTCGCTGAATGACGATCTTCGCCAGCCACGCGAAGAAAAACGGCGCCCACAATGCGTATCCATAGTTCAGCGAAATCGCATAGCCCAGGGCATGGAAGGGACACCTCAGCCAGTAGCGCCGCAGGGCCATGAGACCGACGGCGACCACGGATCCGGTGATGATGGCCGCCGAAAAGGTCGTATTCGGCCCGGCGGGAGTGGTGATGATGCGCGCGACCTCTTCCCACGAC
>JBKHJK010000042.1:0-9369 GCA_046538215.1 Armatimonadota bacterium | reverse complement strand
TCACTGACCAGCAGCGGCAGGATACGCTGCAGGTCTATGGCAACGACCTGATGGACACGCCGCATCTGGATGCGGTGGCTGACGAAAGTATCGTATTCGATAATGCCTACGTCACCCAGCCGGTGTGTACGCCCTCCCGATCCAGCATCATGACCGGCCTGTACCCCCACACCTGCGGGTGCACCGAAAATAATATCCCCCTGACACGGGAATATGAGACCATTGCAGAGATGCTGCCGGAGGAGTATGCGACCGGCTATTTCGGGAAATGGCATCTCGGTGATGAGGTCATCGCCCAGCACGGCTTTGAGAAAAACTGGGTGAGCACCGAGGAGTACCACGCCCACAAGACCCGCGAGCTTTACAAAACCCGCCACAGCAGCTATTACCATTTCCTGAAATCCCACGGCCTGGAGCCTGATTCAGTCGGTGATGATGGATTTGAGAGCTTCTCACGGGGCTTCGCATGTCATTTGCCGAAAGAGCTCACCAAGCCCGCCTTCACCGCCTCGCGAGTCTGTGAGTTCATCGAAAGCAGCCAGGATGAGCCTTTCGTCGCATACGTGAATTTTTTGGAGCCGCACCAGCCCTTCCACGGCCCCTTTGACACCCTGTATGACCCGGCCGATATCGAATTCTCACCGACCTTCATGCAGCACGGGGATGAAAAGACCCCGCTACGGGTGCGTCTTCTGCAGGAGCGGCTGGGGCGCGAAACCGAGGACTTCTACCGGGACGTCAGAGCGCGGTACTACGGCCTGGTGAGCCTGGTGGATTATTACTGCGGCGAGATACTACACACGCTGCGGGAATGTGGCCTGTATGACGATACGATCATCGTTTTCACCAGCGACCATGGCGAGATGATGGGCGACCACGCGCTCATGTATAAGACGGTGCTGTATGAGGAGGCGGCGCAGGTGCCGATGTTCATGCGAGTGCCGGAGCGCGGAGACGAGCAGATGCGCATACAGGACCCCGTCAGCCAGATTGACCTGGTACCCACCCTCATGGAGCTGATGGGCTCACAGCCGCCCGAACATCTGCAGGGTCGAAGCCTTGCCTCGCCACTGCGCAGTGGCGAACAACCCGCGCCGCGGGATGTCTTTATCGAATGGAACGGCTCCAACGGCTTCTTCACCGTGGAGGGCACAGAGTGGTCGCTGGAGGAGCAGGAAGAGGTCGGCGGAGCTCCCTCCCGCACGGTGGTGACCCCGGATGGATGGAAGCTGACCCTCCGGAGCGAGGATCTGTGCGAGCTGTATAACCTCAATGACGATCCGCATGAAACACAGAACCTCTACGGCCAGCCGGAGGTCAAAGCTATTGTCGAGGACCTCACGGAACGAATACGCCGATGGCAAAAACAGACGGATGACACCGTGTCGGTCACATAAATCTGCGGGCAGCATTCGAAGGGATGACATGCGGACATGTTAAAGAGGGCACTTATCTGCGTGGTCTGTATCGGAGGTCTTATCGGAATGACAATGGCAGCGGCGGCGGACTATGAGTTTGAGAAGATAGGGGTTCCCTGCACCATCAAGGCGCTGCCCATGCAGCTTGTGAGCACCGATGCCGAGGGCAACCATGTGGCCTGGGGCGATTATGAGTCACCCACCGAGCGGGCCATCATCGGTGTTGATCTGGAGACAGGCGAGACGACCTGGGTGGATGTGGGCATGCACGGCTTCTCGCACATCGCCATGACGCTGGGCGTGGACGGCAACATCTATATTTACACCGGCAGACCCGCGCATTTCCTCCGGTATCATGTCAATACGGGCGACCTGGAGGACCTGGGTTGTCCCGCTGCTCCCGGCTACTACTTCGGCAGGGGACAACAGGCGCCGGACGGGCGCTTTTTCATCGGCAGCTATCCGGCCACCAGCCTCGTCTCGGTGGATACCCGGACCGGGGAGATCGAGCACCACGCAGATATCGCCGAGGATCCGCTCGAGAAATACCTGTGGCCGAGTCTCGCCGTCAGCGATGACGGAATCGTCTATTGCCCCGTCGGATTGCATCACAGGGAGCTGTGGAGCTACAATCCCGAGACAGGACAGAAGCACCAGATTCTCCCGGAGGAGCTGACCGAAGCCCAGGGATGTCCGGGGGTGTGGCTTGCCGAAGACGGGCAGGTGTACGGAAAAGCGGGCAATACTCGCTTTTTGTGCCAGCCAGACCGGATAGTCACCGATGTAGATGTCCTTCCCAGCTCGGATCTTCGTGCCGAACCGCGGATGGCCGGTGACAAAAAGGTTCATAAGATTGATGAGCAGGGTCGCCTGACCTACACCGATACCACCAGCGGTGAAACGGGCTTAGTCCAGACTGATTACGAGGGCCAGCCGCAGATGATCTATTCAGTCGGGTGCAAGCGTGGAAGCAAGATCTGGGGCGGGGCGCTGTTTCCCTCCAACTCGTGGTATTACGACACCGAGACAGGTGAGCTGAAAGACCTCGGGCGCATCGTTCGGGGCGGCTGCCAGATATATGATGTCATGAGCCTCCCCGAAGGGCTTCTCATGTCCAGCTACACCGGCGCCTGCATGGACCTATATGATCCGGACAGGCCCCTGGGTGACGACAATCCGCTGCATTTCAAGCGCGTTCCCGGCCAGGAACGCCCGCCACAGTACGCGAAGGGGCCTGACGGGCATGTCTATATCGGCACTGTCCCCGTCAAGGGCCGGCTCGGCGGAGCGCTGGTGCGGCTCAATGTCCAGGACGGCACGCGCGAATACTGGACGAACATCATCGAAAACCAGAGCATCCTCTACCTCGCGCCGGTGCCGGAGACCAACGAGATGTTCTGTGTCAGCTCCATCAGTGGCGGCTCCAGCGCCGTACCCACCGAAGATGAGGCCGTTGTCTTTTTGTGGGATTGTGAAAAAGAGGAGATCAACCATATTGATCGGCCCGTTCCGGGTACGACCAGCTACGGGCGCGCCATCCGGGCGGATACTGGCATCATCTATGGCATCGCGGGCAACCAGTATTACGCGTACGATCCCGTCAAACGCGAGACCGTCTTTGTTGGAGATCGTCCGGAAGGCCGCGCTCATTTTCCCCAGCTCAACGACCATCCAGTCGGGCCTGATGGTCTCATTTACGGTCTGAACGGCGATTCGGTCATTGCCATCGACCCGTCGGACCACAGCATGAGTGTTGTGACCAGCCACGACTCAATCAGCGGCGCCCACGGCTTTTACGTCACCGACGACCAGGTCCTCTATTACGGCAATGATGAGTACCTGTGGCGCTGCGATCTGAAGGGGCAATCGGATGACGGGGAATGAGTGGATGATCCCGGGGGCGGTTGTGATGCTGATTGTGTGCCTGTCGGGAGCGGCAGCGGAGCCCGTATTTGAAAATCTCGGCACGCCCGTCACCGACCGGCGCGTTAATCTGCAGCCCCGATCGGACACCTACAGCTTCACCACCGGCGGATCAACTCGCCGCTTTGCCACCCGCGATCCTGACGGCTACTGGCTGGTGTGGGCAGGGTTCGAGGGACACAATACTCGTGCTCTGCTGGGAATTCGCCTGGACAACGGTCACGTCCGCCGCGTGGACCTGTCGGAATACGGCTCCGAGGGCCTCAGCGGCCACGTACAGTACGTCCTCGGGCGCGATGGAAATATCTACATCTACACCGGAAAGCCCGGCCATTTCCTCAAATACGATATCACAAAGCGCGAGCTGATTGACCTGGGATGTCCGGCGGAGAATGCATGGTATGTCGGTGTGGGCGCCCTGGGGCCTGACGGGCGCTTCTATATCGGCACCCATCCCGCCACGATCCTGGTGAGCTGCGATACACGGACCGGGGAGATCACCAGCCACGGGCGCATTGCCGATGACCCAAAGCAGAAGTACATCTGGCACGAGCTCGCCGTCACCGAAGATACCGTGTACTGCCCGGTGGGACATTATCGCAAGGAGCTGTACGCCTACGACCTACAGACCGGAGAGACCCGCCAGCTTCTGCCGCCGGAGATTACGAAGCTGCAGGGGTCGCCGACGATATGGCAGGGCGAAAATGGCCGCGTGTACGGCGAGGCCGGCGACCGCGTTTTTGAATGCTTCCCCGATCGTGTCGAGTTTCGCGACGAAGTTCCTCCCGATGCTCCGCCCGAAGAGCTGATCGTGAACGGGGTCAAGCCGCTGGCAATCGACTCTGAAGGGGTCATGCGGCTGCGCGATATAGACAGTGGAGAGATCATCACGCAACAGACCGATTACGCGGGACGGGCACTGCGGCTGTATTCTGTCGCCGACAGTGCGTGGGGGCGTATCTGGGGCGGCACGATGTTCCCCGCGCAGGTGTTTTCGTACGATCCCGAAAGCGGCTCCTTCACCGACCACCGCCGCCGCAGTGGAGGACGCATCCAGGTCTATGATATCCTGCCGACCGACGAAGGCCTGCTGATTTCCAGCTACGTCAGGGCGCACCTGAGCCTGTACGATCCAAACAGCCCAATTGTAGCGGGAGAGAACCCGTATCACTTTGAGACGTGTCCCGGCCAGGAGCGGCCCATCCAGTGGTGCATGGGACCGGACGGCCGCGCATATATCGGCACACGCCCGGTGAAAGCGCGTGTCGGGGGAGCGCTGGCCCGGGTGGATTTCGAAAAGCGGCAGGTCAAATGGTGGCCCGATGTCGTCGAGCATCACAGCGTGCTGGGATGTGCGCCGGTGCGCGAAACGGGCGAGATCCTGTGCACTACGTCCAGCTACGGTGGCACGGGCTCAACGCCCGTCGCCGAGCAGGGCTGCGTGTTTCTGTGGGATTGCGAGAATGAAGAGATCACCCACATTGACCACCCGGAACCCGGGACCACCAGCTACTGGGGTGCGGTCAGGGCGCAAAACGGCCTAATCTACAGCACCATTGACCGCGAGAAATATTTCGCGTATGACCCGGTCGCCCGTGAGACCGTCTTCATTGGCAACCTGCCGGAGGGCGAGCTGCACTTCCCGCGGCTGTGTGACGGCAGCGTTGGCCCCGATGGCGGAATCTACACCATGATCGGAGACGGGATATACCGCATTGATCCCGATGATCACGGCATCTCACTGATCGGACGGCATGAAGCAATCAACGACGCGCACGGCTTTTATGTGAGCGAGGATGGAATGCTCTATTTCGGCAGTGGCACACACCTGTGGCGCTGCCGTTTGAACATAGATACGCCTGAATAACATGGAGTGAAATATCGTGAGTGACTGGCGGAATATCAAAAACGGGCACGAAATTCCAGCGGAGAATTACTGCGATCAGCCCTATGTCGTCGTTGCAGATGACGGGGCCTGGGTTTGTACGCTGACAACCGGCACGGGCGCGGAGGGCGGGCAGAAGCAGCACGTCATCGCCGCCCGCAGCACCGATCACGGAAAGACCTGGAGCGAGCCCGTTGACATCGAACCGGCGGGACCGCCCGAGTCATCATGGGTCATGCCGCTGAAGCTCCCGTCCGGCAGGATTTACGCCTTCTACGTATATAACAAAGACAACCTCCGGGAGGTCGTCTCCGACCGGGGCACCATCAAGCGGGTGGATACGCTGGGCTATTACGCCTTCAAATACTCCGATGACCACGGAAAAAGCTGGTCCGACGAGCGCCACTACATCCCGATACGCGAAACCGATATTGACCGGCAAAACCCCTATGAGGGCGAGGTTCGTTTCTTCTGGGGTGTGGGCAAGCCGATCATTCACGATGGACGCGTGTATATCGGCTTTTCGAAAGTCGGCGGCTTCGGAGAGGGCTTTATGAGCGAGTCGGAGGGTTATTTCCTGTGCAGCGACAACATCCTCACCGAAACCGATCCAACTGCCATCGAGTGGGAGACGCTGCCGGACACTGATGTCGGCCTGCAGGCTCCAAAGGGGCCCATTGCCGAGGAGCACAACCTCGTCGGGCTCTCGGACGGCTCGCTGTACTGCACCTACCGCACGATTGACGGGCATCCCTGCCACGCCTACAGCCGCAACGGCGGACACACCTGGACGTACCCACAATACGCGACCTATACCCCGTCCGGGCGGCGCCTGAAACACCCGCGTGCGGCCTGTTTCGTCCATAAGTTCAGCAACGGCAAATATATTCTGTGGTTTCATAATCACGGCGGCCGGGGCTATGCCGATCGCAACCCCGCCTGGATTTGCGGCGGGATAGAAAAGGACGGGCTGATGTACTGGTCGGAGCCCGAAATCCTTTTGTATGACAGCAGCCCCTCGACGCGCATCAGCTATCCCGACTTCATCGAAGATGATGGCAGGTACTTTGTGACTGAAACGCAGAAAAGCACCGCCCGCGTGCACGAAATTGACCCGGCTCTTCTCGAAGCCGTGTGGACGCAGCACGAGCGCTCAACCGTTACCCGCAAGGACCTCGTGCTGGAGCTGGCGGGAGAAGAGTGTGCACCCGGTAGAAAGCACAACATGCCGCGACTGCCCAACCTGTCGAAGGAGCGAGGCGTCTCCATTGGGCTCTGGCTGCGCTTGGATGGCCTTGAGCCCGGGCAGGTTCTTCTGGACTGGCGAGATGACCGCAATATCGGCGGGATTGTGAGGACGACCGGGGATCAAAGCATCGCCCTGTACGTCAATGATGGTACCACCCGCTTTACCTGGGATACGGACCCGGGCAGCATCGCGGCTGACTGGTGGCACCATGTGGTGATCACCATGGATGGCGGCCCCTTCATCACCACCGCGGTGGTGAACGGCCAGCTCTGCGATGGTGGGGCGGAGCGCGAGTTCGGTTGGGCCCGTTTCGAACATGCCCTCAGCAGGCTTCATGGATCCGGAGCCCTGGAAATAGCGCCGGAGATGTACGGCGAGGTGGCCGGTGTGCGTATCTATGACCGCCCGCTGCTGACATCGGAGGCCGTCGGGAATTATCGCGCGGGGCGCCCGGGCGAATAGATTATACCTCGATATCGCCCAGCGGGAAATGATGCTGGCAGCCGTACACGTCGCGATCTCCGGGCGCGCCGGAGCTTGCCCCGGGCCGCGGGAAGGTGACCTTGATCGCCAGCACCCGCTCGAACGGCCGGATACTGACCGCCGCCGGGGCGACACCGTACATTTCGGCAATACTGGATTTGCAAAAATCGGGCGCATCCAGCACCCGCCGGTAATCGGCGAGGTCTTCGAAAAAAATATCCACCGTCACCACAAACGGCCCCGCGTTTTTCGACCGCATCACCGCGGCAAGATTGTACAGCGTCATGACCCCACCTCCTCCACACGCACCGGGAACATATCGCGCTCGTTTGCGATATCCATGAGATGATAGATGGCAAACTCGTACACCGCCCCGCCGGAGAAATCTGATGGAGAGAAGGGGAAGGCGAAATTTCCGGCGGTCGTTTTGCGGTCCTCGAAATGCTGGTGCAGGGCGGTCGAACGGGCGAGGCTGCAGATGGCGTCAGATTGCTGCTGGGTGGGGGCAATCGCCTCGATCACAATCCCGACCTCGTGCGGCGTCTGTGTTGATGGCTCGTGATCCTGCCAAATCGCGTCTTTGCCGTAGGTAATGAACTGCAGCGAATAATCTGATTGCGGGATGTCGGTGTTCTCCTCCACCGATGCCCGCACTGTCTGCTCTATCTCGTCGAGGTGGGCGATGACGTGAGGGTCTCGGCTGCCTGCGACGCTGATCGTGCGGTATCCCCGCAGTGCCGCCCCCTCGATTTTCAGGCAGGGGCTGTCGGCCTCATGCAGGCGCGTCCCCCGAACGGTGACACCGCGGTCTTCCACGGCCCCAAACTCGCACTCTGATATGTCAATAATCCCCTCAGGTTCAACGAAGCGGTCGGGATCGGGCTGCTCGTAAAGCGTATGGGCGGCCACGGTGTCCGGATAACACGCTTTTTCGGGATTTGGCGGGCGGACGGTGAAATGATCCTCCGCCAGCGTGCACAGCAGGGCGTCATTTGCCCCACCGGGACGCGCACAGAGTGTTCCACATTCAGCGATTTTGGCGGCGTGAAAGGCCAGGGCCGGATCATAGCCCCGCATAATCGGAACCGCCGCGAAAATGGCAGTATCACAAGATCGTCCCGCCACGATCACCTCTGCGCCGGTCTGCAGCGCCTTGATAAGCGGGCTCGTGCTCATCTGGGCGACCAGGTTCGTGCAGTCGTCGGCAGCCCCCGGCTGCAGCGGAGGAACCGGCCCACAGGGGCGTATCTGATTGGCCTCCAGGGCTGCTTCAACAACGTCCGGCTCCACATCGGCGTAGATGATCGCAGCGTCGAAACGTAAACTCCTGTCGGCAGCAACCTCGCGGAGAATCTCCATGAAGACTCCCACATGCCGCCGTGCTCCCGCACCACCGGCGGTCCCGATGATGAGGGGGATGTCGCGCTCGATTGCCGCCTCAAGTGCGGGGCCCAGGTCACGAGCCACCTGCGACCGCTTCACAAACGCCTCCCCGCTGCCGAGGTAGTAGGGGCCGGGGTCGGTTGAGCCGGCATCAACACCGATGAAATCCGGCGCAGCCTCCAGGCCCTTCTGGAGGCTCGCCAGTGGGTAGCCGTATCCCAGCATCCCACACAGCGACAGGTATGTCAGTGATCTATCCACAGATGACATCTCTCCAGCCAACGATCAATAGTTGCAACAATGGGGCGCAGTTGTCTGCAGCAAACGCCAGTTCGTGATATTTGATCAGACATCGGCTCCGACCTCCGTGTAGCCGAAATCCGGCGGCACTCCGAGGCCCCGATAGACGTCCGGCATGCGCTCTCGCACGCTGCCCCGAAGCTCCTGGAAATAGTTGGTGCCCTCAGCGTCGATGGCGACGAAGAACGGGCCGAAGCGCTCCACCTCGAAAATCCATGTGGCCTCGGTTTTGCCCAACTCATCAACAAAATGCACGTCTTCGACAGATTTCACCTGTGGCGCGAGTTGGTTGCCACAGATGCCGATTTTCGACAGATAGACCCCTCCGACCTCCCGGAGGGCCTCAGCGGTTGCCGGCCCCATGGTGGTCTTGCCGATGAGGGTACGAAGGACAAGCTTGCGGACAACATCTGCGCCGTAGCGCTCAAAGCGGATGCTGGAGGTCGGTTCGATGCTGACGACCTCCCAGCCGGTGTTCGTTTGCCTCATCACCGGGCCAACGTGGAAGAAGCAGTTGATGCGCTGAAAATCCACCGGTGGCAGGATATCCTCTTCGATCGCGCGGATATGAAAAAGACTGCGGCCAGTGAAAACCTTCCCACTCACCGTCACCATGTCGCCGACGATGAGGCTGCGGGCCTCGTCTTCGTCCAGCGGCAGTGTCAGGTGCTTGATATCTGAGCTCATATTTCGTCACCTTCGCTCGCTTTGCCGGCTGCGATTTCGCC
>JBKHJK010000041.1:0-9587 GCA_046538215.1 Armatimonadota bacterium | reverse complement strand
GGTCTCCGGCGTCCATCTGTTCAACGAGCTCTTCCAGCCTGCTCAGCGCTTCTTCGAAACTCAGGTTTTCTATAGATTTGTCATCGGTGTTCTCAGTCATTATTCGTCCCCGTCAGTGTCATCAAAGTTCAATCGGGGCTGTCCTGCGGTGGCCTCAAATGTTCCGTCCGCCACCGTCGTTTCGAGACCCATTCCGGGCCGCACGTCACCGACGGACCTGATCACCTCTGCGGTGCGGGCCTGCCGGGTAATACTGTAGCCGCGCTTCAATACGGCTGTCGGATCGAGAGCCTGCAGCCGGCCGGCCGCTGTGTTCAGGCGGCTCCGGGCTCTCTCTGCGATTCTCTGCACGGCGGTCGCATACGTTTTCTGCAGCTCGTCCAGTCGCTGCATCCGCCCTTCGATGAGCATCTCCGGACGCCGCAGATACGGGCTTGAGGCGGCCGTGGAGAGGCGTTTTTCGAGCCTGGTCGCCCGGTCTGCCAGCACCGACGCCGCCCGATGTTGCAGGTTATCGAGCCGGGACATCAGTTCCACGGCGTCGGGTACGGCCATCTCGCCGGCGTGCGACGGCGTGGCCGCCCGGGCGTCGGCGACGAAATCTGTCAGCACAAAATCCGTCTCATGGCCCACAGCGCTGATGACCGGTGTGGCGGAGGCGTACACTGCCCTGGCCACCGCTTCATCATTAAAACACCACAGGTCCTCCAGCGACCCGCCCCCACGCCCGACAATGATCAAATCCACATCGGGATGGCTGTTTGCCACCTTCAGCCCGCGGATGATGCTTTCAGCGCCGTCGGCTCCCTGCACCGTGGTCGGGATGAGCTTGATGTCGGCCAGCGGGAACCGGCCCGTCAATACAGTAATCATATCCTGGATGGCCGCTCCTGTGGCCGAGGTCACCAGTGCGATGGCTCCGGGAAATCTTGGAAGCGGCCGCTTGCGGTCCTCGGCGAACAGGCCCTCTTTTTCCAGCCTCGCCTTCAGTTCTTCAAAGGCTTTGGCCAGTTCACCCAGGCCGTCTTCGCGCATCGAACGGACGATAATCTGGTACTGCCCGCGCGGGGCATATACGGTAATGTTACCCTCGACGACCACCTGCATGTCGTCTTTTGGCTCAAAATCAAGCTGGCGGGCCGTATCGCGGAAGCAGACCGCAGCCAGCACATTGTCCTGGTCTTTGAGCGAGAAGTAGAGATGGCCTGATGAGGGCGCCGAAAAATTGGAAATCTCACCACGGACAGCGACATCGGTCAGGATATCATCCCGATCGAAAAGCCGCTCAATGTATGCGGTTATCTCGCTAACGCTGAGAGCAGGGCTGTCAGCTCCAACCACTGCGGAAGCCACCTGTAAAATCCTTCCGGGCTATGAGCCGTCAACCGGCGCCTGTTCGCTGCGTACGTACGCGCCCAGAATCCCGTTGACAAACTTGCCCGACTCCTCAGTACCATAGATTTTCGCCAGTTCGACGGCCTCGTTTATGGTGGCGCTAATGGGCACATCGGGAAAATGCTTGAGTTCGCCAATCGCCAGTCGGAGAATGTTGCGGTCAATGCCGGGCATGCGGTCTATAGCCCAGTCGTGAGAGAATTCTTCGATGAGCCTGTCTATTTCGGTTGCATCGAGAAAATACATGCGGGCCAGCTCGGTCCCGAACTCCTGGATCTCCGGCTTGAGCTTTTCGGTTTCATCGGAGTCCATGTCCCAGTGTTCCATCATGACTTCGAGCATCTGCTCAGCCGCCATGAGCGCCCGGGCAGCACCCTGCTCGCCCACATCGCTGGCGAATAGAATGCTCAGGCCGAGTTCTCGCGCTTTGCGTCGTGCCCCGGTTTTCAAAGTGGACCTCCAGCCGACTGCAATCCAGTCATCTAGACCTCATCATAGCCCATCGCGATCACGCCAATGACGGCTCCAACGATCAGACACACGAGCATAAAGAGCGCCGACCAGAACCCTTTTACCAGCCATACACCGCCAATGATGAGGCCAAAGGCAGCCCCCGCACATGCCCGCCAGAACGGTGCGACCATCGTGTCGTCTTTTTCCATCGCAGGCCCTCCTATGTGGACATTCGTTTCTGCAGGAAGTTCACATCCACCTCGCCGCGGCGGAAGTAGGCATTCCCCAGGATCCGCAAATGGTACGGTATGGTGGTGCGCGGCCCCTTGATCCGCATCCCGCGCAACGCTGCTTCCATCCGGCGAATCGCCTCATCGCGCGTATGGTCCCAGGCAATGACTTTCGCCACCATCGGGTCGTAATACGACGAAATTTCGCTGCCACATCCCACTCCGCTGTCCACGCGGATTGACGGCCCGACAGGGAGACGCCATTCCTCGATGACCCCGGGCGATGGTGCAAAATTCCTATCACCGTCTGCGGCAAGAATCCGGCATTCAATCGCGTGACCGTTGAACCAGATCTTGCCCTGCTCACACGACAGCCGCTCTCCGGCGGCGATTCGGATCTGCTCGCGGACAATGTCAATACCTGTGAGCATTTCAGTCACCGGATGCTCAACCTGGATCCGGGTGTTCATCTCGATAAAATAAAAGTGACCCCGGTCGCCCAGGACAAATTCCACGGTCCCGGCATTGGTATATCCAACCGCTTCGGCCGCCTTAATGGCCGCCTCCCCCATTTTCCGGCGCAGGGAGTCGGACACACGGGGGGCCGGAGCCTCCTCCAGAAGCTTCTGATGCCGGTGCTGGATCGAGCAGTCACGCTCACCGAGGTGCACGATATTGCCGTGCTCGTCAGCAAGTATCTGTACCTCCACGTGACGCGCGTCGGTGATGACCTTTTCAAGGTACAGCTCGTCGCTGTCAAACGCGGCGCGGGCCTCAGCTCGCGCGGAGGCGAGCAACGTCTCTAACTCCGAGCCGTTATGAGCCACGCGAATACCCCGGCCGCCTCCCCCTGCAGAGGCCTTGATCATCACGGGATAACCCAGTTCATCGGCGATTTCACGCGCCTCGCGGGCGTCTTCAACCGGGCCCTCACTGCCCGGCACCACCGGCACACCGGCTTCTCTCATGGTGCGGCGGGCGGCCACCTTATCCCCCATCTGAGAAATAATTTCGGGAGATGGGCCGATAAACATCATCTTGCAGGCTTCACAGATTTCCGCGAAGGTGGAGCGCTCCGACAGATTCCCGTAGCCCGGATGGATGGCTTCGGCGCCGGACACAACCGCCGCCGACATGATGTTAGCAGTGTTCAGATAGCTTTCCTGGTTTGGTGGCGGGCCGATGCATACGGCCTCATCCGCCAGCTTCACATGCAGCGAATTTGCGTCCGCCTGCGAATACACTGCGACGGTCTTTATATCAAGCTGCTGGCAGGCCTGTATTATGCGGCAGGCGATCTCGCCGCGATTGGCAATCAGGAGTTTGTGAAACATGGACGTCTCCTAAAGGCAGCCGTGCTGCCGCTGTTTTCAATAGTCCGGATGGGTGGGGCACCACACGCGCCCGGTCTTCGGATCGTATTGATACCGCTCGCCGCTGATCGGGCACTTTGTGATTGAATCCATTTTCAGTCCGTCAAGCGATTGCGGTGCCGGGCCCCCGGCCATGGTCTCCATTTTCACGGCCTCGCGGAGCTGCCGGAGGTTGCTCTGACATTCAACAGATTTGGCCTTGTCCATCGCGCGGCCCGGGATTGTCTTCTTCTCGCCGGCGCTCTGGTCCGTGCCGTCACCATTGGAGCTGCTGCCGGAGAAGCCATAGTACCCCGCGGCCAGTATCCCAATAATGGCCAGAACGACGATCAACCCGATGAGTGTAAAGCCATTTCGCCGTCTCATGGGGCCGTGACTCCTTTGCGATCAGGCTCAATCCGCGGGCCTGATAAGAAACAGCACATCCCCGTACTGCACCGCAGTGGCGTCCCCGGCGACGACGTCTTCGATAACTCCGTCAACGGGACTGATGACCTCGGTGAAGTTCCTGAGGGCCTCGATGGTGCCGATTGTCTGTCCCTCTTCGACCTCATCGCCGACCTGGACAAGTGCGGGGTCGCCGGGCTGGTTTCCCGCGTGAAACAGTCCGACCAGTCGCGCGGTGACCTCCACGAGGTCCTCGCCGGGCCCCTCAGGCTGTGGCTGCGCCCTGGGCGGGTGGTTGGGCGAACTCACCGTGGCAGGCGCATGGGCTCGCTTGATGGTGAACGTCGTTTCTCCGTGGGTGACCGAAAGCTCGGACGCGTCTGAGCTTTTCAGGATTTCGATGAGTGTCTGGACACGTTCGCGATCCATGTGCTGGTCCACTCCAGCCTAGCTCTCCGCACGCTCGATGTATTCGCCGGTCCGGGTATCCACCCTGATAACATCGCCCTGGTTGATGAACAGGGGCACATCCACGGTGATATTGCCCTCGATGACTGCCGGCTTGGTCCCGCCCTGGGCGGTGTTTCCCCGAACACCGGGGTCTGTCCTGACGACTTCTCTTTCCACCGTCTGGGGCGGCTCGACGTCCAGCAACTTGCCCTCATAGGAGGTCACCTCGACGATTTCGCCCTCATTGAGCCATTTGGCATTATCGCCGAGCTGCTCGCGCGTGTATTCCGACTGCTCGTACGTCTCTGTATCCATCAGGAAATAGCGGTCATTCTGCTTGTACAGAAACTGCATTCTCGTGCGGTCAACGTGCGCCCGGGGGACTTTCTCACCCGCACGGAAGGTCTTGTTGAAGACGTTGTCGGTCTCAACCTCCCGCAGGCGCGTCCGCACCACAGCCTGGCCCTTTCCCGGCTTGTGATGCTCGCTGGAAATCACCTGATACACGCGGCCGTCCAACTCTATTGTCAATCCCGGCTTGAAGTCATTGGTGGAAATCACTGGCAATCTGTCCTCAGCAGTTTATAACGACATGCTCATAAAGGTGGTGGGGCGGTTTCGGTAATGTAAAAGTCTATCCGATAGCATGCCCGAAGTCAAAGTTTTGCAGGACTGCAGCCGTGCGTGTGGGCGACAAAAATGGAAGTTCAGTAGTCGGCTTTCGGGGTCTGTGTCAGGATCTCGCAGCCGTCAGCGGTCACCAACACCAGGTCTTCGATACGCACGCCTCCCCAGTCCTCGATATAGATCCCCGGTTCGACCGTAACAACCATGCCCTCCTGCAGCACCTCATCACTTTTGGCGGACAGTCGCGGGCGCTCATGGACGTCCAGGCCGACACCGTGTCCCAGTCCGTGGCCGAACTTTTCCCCATACCCGCCCCCGGTGATGATGTCTCGGGCGACCGCATCCACATCGGCGGCCCTGACACCGGCTTTGATCGCCTGCAGCGCCGCCTTCTGAGCCCGTCTGACGAGCCGGTAGATCTCCAGAAACTGCTCCGTCGGCTCGCCCAGAAAGACGGTGCGGGTGATGTCGCTGCAGTAGCCGTTGACTTTCGCTCCGGTATCTATCTTCACCATATCGCCGCCGGAAATGCGCCGCTGAGTGGGGGTCGCGTGTGGGTTGGCCGCCGAGGGTCCGGAGGCGACGATGATGTCGAAGGCAATATCGTCCGCTCCAGCGTTGAGGATGCGCCGCTGCAGCTCGAAGGCGGTCTCTCGCTCGGTGTCCCCCGGGGCAAGCTGAATCAGCAAGCTCGTGAGAGCCTCATCGGTCACCGCAGCCGCTCGCCGGATCTGCTCGATCTCTTCAGGATCCTTGCACACGCGCTGCTTTTCAACGATTCCCCGGCTACTTCGGAGGGGTTCCTCGCCGATATTCTCCCGAAGCTTTTCGTACTGCGCGTAGGTAATTGCCTCGGCCTCAAACGCGACTGATTTTTCGGCGGAGTGAGTGATATGCTCACAGACCGCCTCCAGGTGGCCGTTGCGGGCGACGATGAGGTAAAGATCGCCTGCTTCCTCCTCCGCCTGCAGCTCATAGCGCGAATCGGTGACAATCGTCGCACCGTCATGCTCCAGCACCACAAATCCTTCTCCGCTGAAGCCCGACAGATAGCGGATGTTGCTTTCGGAGGCCACAATAAGGACCTCCACGTTCTTTTCGCTCATCCATTTCCTGGTGGTCTCACGTCGCTTCTGGTGGTCTATGAGGTTCACTCTTCCTGCTGAAATATGCGAGCCATTGCCTGCAGGGCCAGTATGTACGAATGCGGCCCGAACCCGCTGATCTGGCCCACACAGGCCCCCGCGGTCATGGAACGCTGTCTGAACGCCTCCCGGGACGCAATATTGCTCAGATGAACCTCCACGGCCGGGCAGTTGACGGCTCTGAGTGCGTCACCGAGGGCGACGGAGGTGTGGGTGTAGGCGGCCGGATTGATGATGATACCATCCGCCCACTGCCGCCGCTCGTGGATGGTGTCCACAATCTCGCCCTCGTGGTTGCTTTGCTCGATGTGGACTGAAAGGCCCAGATCGGCGGCGGCCTCTTCAATTTCCGCATTGATTTCATCGAGGGTCGTGGCCCCGTAGATGTCGGTCTCACGTTCGCCCAGGAGGTTGAGATTCGGCCCGTGCAGCACCAGTACATTTGCCATTGTGGATCCCCTCCGGCATTCATTCGACGGATTGGGTCATTTTTTGGGCGTTGTTGCGCAGGCGCCTGAGTCTTTCCAGATCGAGAGCCTCCGCTCCTGCCGGGAGATCATCAGAGGCCGCCGATTCCGGCAGGTCTTTCAGGAGCTTCAGGCCCCGCTGATAGTCTTCGAGAGCGTAGCCGTCTTCCCCGCGCCCCTCGTACAGATCGCCAAGTTCGAGATACGCCGCCCCGGCGACGGTGCGCAGGCCCGCGGAGGGTTCATCTGCGGTTTCGTAGCTGTCGGCGATCGCCCGTAGCAGCACCTCGTGAGCGTGCCATTGCCCCAGCAGATCTCTCGTCCGCGCCAGCCGCAGCTTCAGACCCGGATCGGGATGCGCGGAAAGAAGCGCTTCAATCCTGTCGGCGAGTATCTCCAGCCGCTGCAGTTCCGCCGGCCGCTTCCCGGTCGTTTTCTGCTGCAGTTCAATCAGGCCCCGCTGTCCGCGAAGCCGCTGATTGAGCAGCTTAATACCCTTGAACACAAAACCCTGCCCCTGCTGCGTGTCACCATCTGCATACCGTTTTTCAGCAAAATGCAGCCAGCCCCACACGAAATTGTAGTCGGGTATCTCCGGGATTGCCTGGAACCGCCCCACCGGCGAGTCGTACAGCTCAACGAGGCGGCGATACGTTTCGGAGGCGGCCTGCTCCTGTCCCACCGCCTGCTGCATGCGGGCAAGCTCCGCCAGGGCCCGGGCGTTGGTTGGATAGATTTCGAGGGCCCGCTTCGCCTGCTGCAGCGCTTTTTCAGGCTCACCTGCGAAGGCGTACAGCCGCACCAGTGACAGGTGGTGTTTGGCGTGTGTGGGCGCGAGTTGTGTCGCTCGCCGGGTCATTTGTATAGCATCCTGCACTCGCTGGTCATCGGGCGACCGCGACTGCGAGAGTTGCACATCGGCCCGCGTTGACCACGCATCGGCCGACATCGGCAGCATGGTGGTGGCCCGCGTCGCGGCTTTTTCAGCCTGGTACCACAGTCCCCGACTCGCTGCATTTTCCGCCGAGACTGTGGAATGAAGACCGATAAGAAGCCATATACCGCACACAAGCAGCGCCGCGAGCATAACCGCCGGAACCCGCGACGGGCTGGAGATTGTCACATTTTCTTCCAAAGTGGCCGCGGAGGCCAGTGACAGCCCCAGCAGCGCCAGGGCCGTGGCCGTCACCGCCGGAACGGTGAGGCTGTAATCCACGAGATTGTGCACCCCCAGCGCCACCAGCCACCCGGCCGCCGCTGACGCCAGTGCCGCCACCCACACATTCGACCGTGTCAGCTTTCTCCACAGGCGCCTCAGGGCCGCAACACCGATGACCATAAAAGCGATCAGAGCCGGGATACCCGCCTCCGCCCCCACCTGCAGGAACGTCTGGTGAGCGGAGCGAGTGAAGCCGGCTTTTGCGTATCGCGGATAGGCGTATTCGTAGGTCCCGGGGCCGGTGCCGGTCAGCGGGTGGGCCGCCGCCATGTCAATGGTGCCCAGCCACGTATGATACCTGAATGCCACCGAGTGATTCTGAAGCGAAAAAGCCTGAGTAAGACGGTCGCGAATCGGAGGGACCACCGACACGGCCAATCCCAGGACCAGGGCAATGCCGACGACAGCCACGACAATGCGGCGCACGCTCCAGTACCGCGCCAGGCGGAAGGCCACGAAGACCAGGATACCTGCCATCAGCCCCAGCAGCCCGCCACGTGAGCCGGTCAGCAGTATCGTCGGAGCGATCATCAGCACCGCCACCGCCACACCGATGCGGTCAAAGCGCAGTCGCCGGGGGGCTTCGGTGTTCTGCTCCTGCTTCTGTTTCGGCTGATCCAAGTCTTGAGATAGATAGACGCTCAGCACTCCGGCGGCCATAAACAGGGACCCGATGAGGTAGGCGGCGAGGATATTGGGGTTGTACAGGGGGCCGAAAATTCGCCAGGTCGCCCCGCCGGTGAAAAAGACCGTGTGGATGTACTCGCGCAGCCCCCACACCGCACATATCGCCCCTGCTGTAACCAGTGCGGCAATCAGGGCGCTGCGCCATATCCCGCGGACGAAGGCCTCCCGCGCCATCCAGTACACCAGCAGGATATCGGCCAGCCAGATGAGCGACAGGAGGCTGGCGAAATGATAGACCGAGAAGAATGCGGCGATGACGTTCAGCCCAAAAAAACCCGCCAGCGACCAGTCGAGCCAGGGATAGCGGATGACCGCTACCGGTTGATTGCCCATCATCCTGCCGATGTACCACAGCAGCACCGCGGCGGTTATCACGCAGTGCATGATCATGTTTTGCGGGTCAAAGTTTTTGCCCGCCACGATCGGGTACAGGACCAGTGCTGAAAGCAGCAGGCCCCGTCCAATCCCGCGCATGATATTGCCGTTGTCCTGCTTTTGCTGTGTCATTTTTTCGGTCTCAGCACCCGGCGGATGGCTGTCCATGCAGACCGGAGCCGGTGAGATATGATGAGCAGGCCCGCCCGCGCCCACACGCCTATGGTCACCAGCGCGCGGCTGAGCGGATTTGTGGCCAGGTGCTTGCTGTATAGCCGCTGCATCCCCCGGTGGGTTCGAATGATGGTGGGGATCACCACCTGGTCGGTGCTTTTGCCGATGGCGTGGATGATCACCGGCTCAGGCGTGTACATCACCGTCCAACCCGCCTTATGAAGCCGGAAGCAATAATCAACGTCTTCGGATCCCCAGAAGAAAGTCTCGTCCAGGTATCCGACCTCTTCGAGCGCATTGTGGCGTATCAGCATGGCCGCACCGGAGACCCAGTCAACCTCACGTGGCTCCGAATGATCCCAGTCGGCCATTAAATACCACTGCGGTGAGGCGGCGCGGGGGAACAGGCGGCCAAATACCGTGTGCCGGAACATGGCGGCGGTGATGGTGGGAAAGCGCCGGCAGGAATACTGAAGCGTCCCGTCCGGATACACCTGTTTGGGACCGACCGCTCCGGCCTCCGGGTGCTCATCGGCGAAGTCCAGAAGGGTTCGAAAGGCATCCTGCGGGACAACCGTATCGGGATTTAAGAGCAGGTAATACTC
>JBKHJK010000040.1:0-9839 GCA_046538215.1 Armatimonadota bacterium | reverse complement strand
GTCATCACCCGGCGCGTACCCGACGACCTGGTTGTTGGGATTCATATTGCACTCGACGCGACCGTTGGAGCAGAAGATCTGCATGCGGTTGTAAATGCCGCCGAGGACCACATCGGTCGAGACCACTTCGGCCACCGAGCCGTCGTCAAAAGTGATCAGGACGGCGCCCCAGTCCTCGCAATCCATTAGCCCGTGCTTGAGGTATTTTTCACCTTCCTGCAGGAAGCTTTCCATCTTCGTCAGATGCCCCACATCGCCGACCACTGACGCCGGGCGGATGGGGCTGCCGTGCTTGTGCAATCCCTCGTACTGCTTCATGTGCAGCACCCCGCCGACTGGATGCGAGCCGGTGCGCAAAAGCGAGCCGCCGCCGGCCAGCGCCCAGTGCGAGGCATACGAGGCGTGGGAGCCGGAGTGCGACTCTTCGGCCTGGAGGCGCATAATGGTACCCCCGCCGCTGTCAATCATCCGCCGCGCCTTCGCCACCGACGGCGCATACACCCAGTTTTCGGCGTACATGAACCGCACGCCCGAGCGGTTCAGGACTTCAGCGATTTCATCCATCCGCTCGGTAAGATAATCCAGCATAGCCTGCCGCGGCACGGTGTCGCCGATCAACTCATCTTCGTCATGCCCGGCTTCGGCGGTGTATCCGGTCAGCGGCTTTTCGACGATGACGTGTTTGCCTGCTTCGGCCGCCTTTTGCGCCATCGGCAGGTGCAGATTCGTGGGCACGCACAGGTCCACGACATCAATGCGGTCGTCTTCAAGCATCGCCTCATACGTCTCATACACGTTGGCAACCCCATGCTCGCGGGAGAACCTGTGGGCGTTTTCTACCTGCCCCGAGGTCACTGCGACCACCTCGGCGTCCACTCCATACACCCGCCGTGCAGCCTCAGTGTGAAATGCGGCGGCGAATCCAGTTCCGACCATGCCTATGTTGACTTTTTTCATGAAAACACTCCCATCGGTGATCGTCAGTTTTCCACGTCCGGCACCGGGTATAAAGATATCCGGCCATCCACGGGCCGACTGTCACAGCAGATGCAGCGGTGTTCGGTCCCCTGCTGTGTGCATCAAAAGTTGGTGGTACTCATCTTCGAGGCTATCGGCGAGTACTCCTCCCGGCCGTATCGCTGCAGTAACTGTAATTTCTCGCCTGCAGGAGGTATAATGCCGGAGGCGAATGAAACATCAGATACCGCTTCGTTTCGACGGGAAGCTGAGGTTTGGCGATGCTGTGGGAATTCTTCCGCAGAGCCCTGTGGGCGATATTTGGCGTGCCGATGCTGCTTTTATTGGGCTATCTGGGGGGGTGGTGGTTTTTCACCCCGATGGCCCTGTTATGTCTTGTGGGGCTCGCAGAGTACTATTCCGCGACCATGATGGCTGATTACCGGCCGGCCGTGCCGTGGGGCTTTGGTGCCGGTGTTGCGATCATGGTGGGCCCTCAATTCGTCGCGGCACAGGATATCGGTGAGTACACGACTGTCGTTATCGTTATTGCTGTCGCCGGGGCGCTGTTGTTGGCACTGCGCCAGGGCACGAAACGCGACGCGGTAGTCAATACGGCCGTTACGGTCTTCGGGATCGTGTATGTCGCGCTCTTTTTCTCCTACATCATCCACCTGCGCAACTTCGATCTTCCGCAGGCGATGGGGGATGGCTCGATCGGGGAGTTCTGGCACCGGATGGGTGCGATGATGCTTGTCATTGTCCCTGTCTGGTTCTGTGACACCTTTGCCTTCCTGGCTGGAAACACGTGGGGCAGGCACCAGCTGGCGCCCCGGGTCAGCCCGAAGAAGACGGTGGAGGGCGCCATAGCCGGCGGGATGGCGGCGCTGCTTGCAACGATCTCGCTGGGGCTGTGGATGGGGATGCCGTGGTATCACGCGGTGATCACCGGCGTGCTCATTGCTGTCTTCGCGCAGTTGGGCGATGTTTCCAAATCTGTGCTGAAGCGGGATCTGAAGATTGACGACTTTGGCTCCATATTTGGTGTGCATGGCGGTTTTCTGGACAGATTCGACGGACTGTTGTTTGCCATGCCCCTGGCATACTACTACCTGCACATCTTTTTTGTAATGTTGAAGTGATGCGCGTTCCGGCGGCGATCATCCGCCGAAGGTGATTTGCGATGCTCGTCATCGTTAATCCGATGGCACGACTGGTGGGCAGGAGTGTTCGGATCGGTGATATCCTGGAACATCTTCTGCGCCTCGGGGCCCGGCCGCAGGTGGCGCTGACGCGGGAAAAGAGCGAGGCCCGCGCAATGGCGCTGCAGGCAATCGAAGATGGGCGGCGCCGTATCGTCGTCGCGGGCGGAGACGGTACGGTCAACGAGGTCGTACAGGCCATTGCCAACACCGATCTCGAACTGGCCGTCATACCCCTGGGGACGGGCAACATCCTCGGCCGCTTCCTCGGTCTGAGGCCCGGTGAGCTTCCAGACGCCTGCAGGCTGGCTGTCGAAGGTGAAGCAGACCCTATTGATCTGGGCGTGATGGACGGCCACTATTTCGTCGGGATGGCAGGAGTGGGACTCGATGCCGAAATCGTCCACAAGCTCAGCAGGCCCTGGAAGGAAGCAGTCGGATGGCTGGCATTTGCCGGGCAGGCGATACAGGCCATCGTGACCGAAGACGAAAGCCCCATGACGGTGACATTTGGCGAACGAACCTTCAGCGGCCCCATGTGGGGGGTCTTCATCTGTAACCTCCCGGAATACAGCTACCGGCTGGAGCTGTCGAAAAACGCCACACCCGACGACGGCCTGCTGGATTTTGTTGTCCTGCATCCCCGCAGTCAAATCGAGCTGCTGGAGTTTGGCCTCGATACCTTCGTATGGCGTGAAGCGGCCGATATGCATCCGGCGGCGACGGTGCTGCAGGCGCAAAACGTATCCATCACCGCAGACACCCCCGTTCGGTGGCAAACCGACGGCGATGTTATGGGTGAAACCCCCGTTAACTGCCGGGTCGAACCGCGTGCTCTGCGGCTGGTACGCAAACTGTCCGCGGAACAGTGAGACGTCTCGCAGCCAGTTCACATTGACTGGAGGATATGCATAGATGATTATCGGAGTACCCAGGGAGATCAAAGACGGCGAAAATCGGGTGGCAGTCACACCGGCCGGTGTACACACACTGGTCGGTGACGGACACGATGTTTTGGTGCAGACGGGGGCCGGTGAGGGAAGTGGTATCGGCGATGACGAATACACCGAAACCGGCGGCACCATCGTCGAAACCGCCGAAGAGACATATCGGCGCAGCGACATGGTCATGAAGGTCAAGGAGCCACTACCCGGGGAGTACGAACTTCTGCAGCCGGGGCAGATCCTGTTCACCTATCTGCATCTCGCCTCCTCGCGGGAGCTCACCGAGGCGTTGATGGAGGCCGATATTTACGGCGTCGCCTATGAGACGGTGCAGGCGGACAATGACACTCTGCCACTGCTGCGACCGATGAGTGAGGTCGCCGGAAAGATGGCCACACAGGTGGGCGCCCAGTGCCTGGAAAAACATGTGCGCGGCCGGGGGGTGCTTCTCGGCGGCGTCACAGGCGTGGCTCCGGCGGATGTTGTCGTCGTCGGCTGTGGAACGGTGGGGAGGCACGCGGCGATGGTGGCCACCGGCATGGGTGCGAGGGTATACTGTTTCGACATCCAGTATGAAAAGCTCGCTGACATTGATGCCGTGCTGGGCAACGCCGCCACGACCATGTACAGCAACCCATACGATCTGGGACGGGCGCTGAAATGGGCGGATCTCGTCATCGGCGCGGTGCTGATCCCTGGCGGCAGAGCTCCCCACGTCATCACCGAGGATATGGTTAAGGACATGCGCGAGGGGGCGGTGCTGGTTGATGTGGCCATAGATCAGGGCGGGTGCATTGAAACGATGGAACCGACCAGCCATTCAGAACCGACTTACACCCGCTACGGTGTCGTCCACTACGCGGTGCCGAATATCCCTGCGGCGGTTCCGCGAACCTCCACCTTCGCCCTCACCAACAACACGCTGCCCTACGCCCGCAAGCTGGCGAGCATGGGCCTGCAGGAGGCGATGGACGAGGACGAGGCCCTCGCCGGGGGCCTGAACGTCGCCCGCGGCGAGCTGGTTCACCCGGCCGTCAAAGAAGCGTTTCCCGAGCTGTGCTGAACGGCTCCGTAGCTTCAGGATATCGAGACGGTCATGGGGTATCGCCGGTGGCCGTCTTTTCCTCATCGGCCTCAACCTCTGTGTCTGTTACGATGGCTTTGCGAAGACGCGGTACCGCCTGGGCGGACACGTACACCGCCAGGACAATCAAAAGGGCGCAGATCGCCCCGAGCACGTAATTGGGGGCCTGGGATGTGAAAAAGCCGTACGCCTGGTAGCCCAGCGCGCCCAAGGTCAATAAAGCACTGCTCATACGTCTCATCTCCGTCGAACCGCACCCTTTACATTCAGGTACGGCATTGCTGTGGCTCAGCGTCTGCTGTGTACGTTTCCTGAGAGAGACGATTTCCCCTGCATGTCAAAAGAAAAGAGCCCGGCTTTCACCGGGCTCCCGGTATGCGCTTATTCAAGCATGCAGACTTACTCCTCTTCGCCACACCGCTGTAGGAGCTGCTGCCACTTGTAGTCGGTATAGCGCTGGATTTCCTCGCGGATCTTCTCGCCCTGTTCGTCTTTAAACAGGTGGCGGAAGCGGCCCTGGGTCTTGAGGTATTCATCCACCGGCTGTTTGTCACGCGGTTTGTACGTCAGGTTCCATTCACCGTTTTCGACCTCGTACAGAGGCCAGATACAGGTATCGGCGGCGAGCTGAGAGATTGCCATGGAATCGCCGGGCTCAGAGCGCCAGCCAAGCGGACACGGTGTCAGGACGTTGATGAAGGCCGGCCCCTCAGTCTCGAATGCCTTTTCGGCCTTCGAGGTGATGTCGCGCCACCGGCCGGGAATGGTCTGGGCGACGTAGGGCATGTCATGGGCGGCCATACATGCGGTCAGGTCTTTCTGGTGCTTCTGTTTGCCGGGAATAACCTCGCCGGCCGGGCTGGTCGTGGTATTGGCTCCCATCGGGCTTGCCGACGACCGCTGGATGCCCGTGTTCATGTACGCCTGGTTGTTCAGGCACACGTACAAAAAGTCATGACCGCGTTCTACTGCACCTGACAGCGACTGGAAGCCGATGTCGTAGGTGCCACCATCGCCGCCGAACGCGACGAATTTGTAGTTGGCGTCCTCGTCAATCTCTCCCTGGCGTTTTAGAGACTGATACATCGCCTCCACGCCGGATGCAGCGGCCGCAGCGTTCTCGAAGGCCAGGTGCAGCCAGGGGATATTCCAGGCTGTGTACGGGAAGATCGTTGTGGAGACCTCCAGACACCCTGTGGCGTTGGTGGCGATGACGGGATCTTCGGTTGCCGCAAGGATCTGCCGGACCACGACAGGTTCGCCGCAGCCGGGGCAGAGGCGGTGGCCTCCGGTCAGGCGGGTGGGGCTATCTGCAAGTTGCTTCAAATTCTTGGCCATTTGTTATGCCTCCTCAGCGAGTCTGGCAAAGGGGTCGTTGGTGGCGATCACTCGCGCACCCCAACCCACTTCACCTTTTCCGTAACCTCGCCACTTTCTGCGATGTCGATGAGGTCGCGGTACACGTTTTCGATCTGATCCGGCGTGAGCATGCGACCGCCAAGACCGAAAATGACGTTCGCGAGCGGAATGGACGCCGCGCTGCGGTACATTGCGGAGGCGACTTCGTGGAACAGCGGGCCGTTGGATGCGCCGAACGATGCAGCCCGGTCCATCACACAGACGGCCTCACAGCCCTGCAGCGCCTCCACGATTTCGTCATCGGGGAAGGGGCGGAAGCAGCGCAGCTTCAGCAGGCCTGCTTTGACGCCCTCGTCGCGCAGCTTCTGCACCACATCTTTGGCTGTGCCTGCGGCCGAAGCCAATGCGACAACAGCGACCTCAGCATCGTCAAGCTCCATGGTTTCCATGAGGCCGTATTCGCGCCCAAATGCTTCGCCAAACCGCTTGCCTTCTTCAATAACGGCCTGCTTGGCGTCGGGATATGCGTCCCACTGGCTGCGCTTGTGCTCCATGTAAAAGTCGTACAGATCCAGCGGGCCCATTGTGTAGGGATTTTCAACATCCAGAAGCGGGCGGACGGGCTTGTACGGCCCGATCCATTCGCGGACTTCGTGGTCCTCTTCGATTTCCAGCAACTCGTATGAATGGCTGACGAGAAAACCGTCAAGGCAGCTCATGACCGGCAGGCGGACGTCCTCACGTTCACCAATGGCCACGGCCTGGATCAGATTGTCGTAGGACTCCTGGACGTCCTCTGCATAAAGCTGCAGCCAGCCTGCGTCACGGGCGCCCATGCTGTCGGAATGGTCACAGTGGATATTGATGTTTCCGGACAGGGCGCGGTTGACCACGGTGAGAATAACCGGCTGGCGCAATGACGCGGTGATATACAGGATCTCCCACATCAGCGCAAGACCGTTGGCGGCTGTGGCGTTCATAACACGACCACCTGCTGCTGCTGCCGCCGTGCAGGCGCTCATGGCGGAATGTTCAGACTCTACAGCAACGAAATTTGTGTCAACTTTACCGTCAGCGACGAAGTTGGCAAAGGTCTGGACAACCTCCGTCGAGGGTGTAATCGGATATGCCGCGACAACATCGGGGTTAATCTGCCGCATGGCTTCTGCGACGGCCATATTCCCCTCAAGCGGCTTTGATTTTCCCACGGGTAAAACCTCCTTTTTTCTCTATGCCGGCGTGCGGCACGCACATGCGATAATCCGATGTGCTAGTCAAATTCAGGTGTGTTTATGGCCTTCTGATCGTCGGGAAGCTGGTCTTCCGGGAACTCAGGGCCGTCTTTCATCTCGATGCAGTCTTTCGGGCATACCTGCGCACAGATGCCACAGGCCTTGCAGTGCTCGTCCGAGAAGGCGAAGACCTCTTTGTCTTCATTGATCATTACGGCATTATCGGGGCAGTAAATCCAGCAGAACAGGCACTGTATGCAGCAGTCATCATCGCGTTCGGGGTGCTGCCGCCGCCATCCGCTGACATCATATTCCTGGGCGTTTCCCGCCTGCGGAATGATCCCGGCGTCGGCCATATCCTGCCATTTTGCGTCAGGTTCATAGACTCTGCTCACGCAACTTGCACCTCCTCGTAGGCGCGTTTCACGGCGTCCTTGTTACTCTCGACCACTGCTGGAGGCAGCTTCTCCCCCAGGGATTCTTCGATGCCTTTGAGACATGCATCGAGTTCGATGATGTCGCTGACCTTTGCCAGCGCTCCAAGCATCGGCGTATTGGGGATGTCCCTGCCGATGCTCTCAACGGAGATGGAGCTGGCGTCAACAATATACAACTGGACATCCTGACGGCCGATCGCCGTTTTGACTTCATCTTCACTCATCGAGGTGTTGATGATAAGCAGGCCGCCCTCGGGCAGCCCCTCGGCCACGTTTTCGGTTTCCAGCAGGCTGTCATCCAGCACGATGACGATATCGGGGCTTTCGATGCCGGACCGGAGCCGGATGGGCTCATCGGAGATCCGGACGTACGAACGCATGGGCGCTCCCCTGCGTTCGGCGCCGTACTCGGGGAATGCCTGGACCTCCCAGCCCTGGGCAGCCGCTGCGACAGCCAGCACATATCCGGCCGTCTTGGCGCCCTGTCCGCCTCTGCCATGCCAGCGGACTTCGGTAAGTTTTGCCATGGTAGTCCTCCTCGTGGGAATTTGTCGGCGTCCGCAGCCAAAAAAAAGGGCTGTCGAACGTGTTCCAACGTATGGTGAAGCACTGTTCTCGCAACAAAACGCACCACGACAGCCGAAACGTCGTCTGGCCGTCCGGACATGCAAAAACCGGGCCGATGCTGCAGCCCGCCAGTGAGGTACGTTTGCCTGTTCGAGGTTCGAATGTAGTTTACCATCTACGGTCGCTGCAGACAAGCCTGCTGTGTGCTGCTATCGCATTTCCTGCCGGCCGCTGAGTGCCCGGGCCACGGTGACCTGGTCCTGGTAATCCAGATCCGCTCCCACCGGCAGTCCCAGGGCGATACGAGTGACCCTGACGTGCGGGAACCGCTCGTGGAAGATCTTGTGGAGGTGTTCGGCCGTTGCGTCGCCCTCCACAGTGGGGCTGGTGGCCAGAATAATCTCCTCAACTCCGTCCTCGTCAATCCGCTCCAGCAGGGTGTCGATATGGATATCCGCCGGGCCCACGCCCTCCAGCGGTGACAAAAGACCGCCGAGCAGGTGATAGAGCCCCGAGTATTCGCCGGAGCGCTCAAACGCCATCAGGTCGGAAACCTCTTCAACCACGCAAATGACAGACTGGTCGCGAGTTTCATCCTCGCAGATGGAGCACAGGTCGTGTTCGGTATAGTTGTGACACCGCACGCACCGCTGAATGTTGTCGGGCAGTGCGCTGATGGCTTCACCGATACTCCGCGCCATTTCTGGACTGTTTCTGAGCAGAAAGAAAGCCAGGCGCTGGGCGCTCTTGGGCCCGATGCCCGGCAGCCGCTCAAGTTCTTCGATCACTCTCTGCAGTGGACGTGCGTATTGCAGCATTACGACCTCTTTGTATCGGGCAAAAGGAGGGGGCTTAAAAAATGTCGGGCATCTCAATACCCAGTTGCCCCAGCGGTGTTGCCTCCGTGATTTTTTCGCGTTTCAGTTCCAGCGCTTTCGTCAATGCCTCGCGAACCGCCGCGGTGACCAGATCCTGCAGCAGCTCAACATCGTCGGGATCCACGACTGCTTCATCAATGCAGATTTCCACCAGCTCGCCATTGCCAGTTATCCGGGCGGTGACCACGCCGCCGCCCGCACTGGCCTCAATGATGGTTTCTGAAAGCTCCTCGACAGCCGCCTGCATCTTCTCCTGCATGTCACCGAGCTGACCTTCAAGCATCTTCTGAATATTGAACATGTATGCCTCACCATCTATGGAAATCCAATGCTAGTCCTGCTCATCCTCTTCTTCGTCAACCTCCGTACTGCCTTCAAAGAGGTTCAGGGCCTGGGATACAACTTCGTCTGCAGATCTCGGCTGCGGCGCGCTTTCGCTGTCTTCATCCTGGGCCTGCTCCGTCTGCTCGGGTGCCTCGTCAGCCATGACACCAGCGGGTTTTGGTTCTTCAGTGCCCGGTTCAGCAGGCGGCGGCTTTGGCTGCTCGGGTTCAGGAGCCGGTGCTTCGGGAACCTGCGCTTCTTTCTCCGCCGCGCCAGAGGCGCCGGTTTCCCCGGTCGTCGGGGACTCCGAGATCTCCTCTTCGGTAGTCGCCGACGCCGCCTCTGACACCGCCCGGTCGAATTCCCCCCGATCTTCAAAGAGCCTGCATTCAACTGACACGCTTTCGCCGTACAGCCGCTCCACAGCCTCCACGAGCAGCCCGGTGTAGGAATCGCGCACACTGTTGTGGTGAAACTCATCGCTCGGAGCGAAGCCGATGGTGAGTGTGCCGTCATCGTACTCGACAGGACGTCCCTGCCGAACGATGGCGCCCGCCGGAATATGGCCCATGGCGCCAAATTCGTCAATCACCCGGTCCCAGTTTGCGGCGAGGCTGGCCAGAGAGAACTCACCAACGTCCGCTTCCGTTTCTGCTGCCGGTTGTGGGCCCGGTGCGGGGGTCTCCTTTTCAGCCGTATCTTCGGATTGCTGCCGGGGTGCGGGCTGTTTCTGCGTCGCTGCGGCCGCGGGTTGCTGCGCCTGTGGTGCGGCTTTCGGTGCTGCAGCCGGCTCCTGTCCCTGAGGACGACATAGACCGGCTGCGGCAAGCTCCAGAATAAGTGCCTGCTGTGAGG
>JBKHJK010000039.1:0-10007 GCA_046538215.1 Armatimonadota bacterium | reverse complement strand
GAACACGAGGTGTACACACTCGCCGGAGAGGGCATCGCCCGCACCGAGGGGGGCGAAATACCCGTCACCGAGGGCGACGCCATGCTGATTGAGCCCAACGAGGTTCACTGCTTCGAAAACACCGGACAGACCCCTCTGGTGTTTTTGTGTCTCGTCCCGAACGGTCCCGCTACCGAGGGGCACTGATGCGCTACCGGGCGCCACAAAAAGCCGCCTGCTGAACCATCATTCTCGGCCACCCATCCGGACAGGATGGTGAATGAGGCGTGAATATCTACAATTTGCGGCCCCCGGACATGTCGCCCGTGACGTGGTTGTACGCCGCGGGCGTCCTTGTAGCACTGGCGGTGCTGGTGCACTATTACCTCGAATGGCGCAGGTGCTCCGAACATGACCGGCAGTACTACAGGGGCCAGAAGGGGTATCTGGGATCTCGGTTCATTTGCATGTTAATGAGATATCATTGTTGTGATGCATACATCACTCCTGACTCGCGCAAGACTTTGACAGTTGCGCTACAAACGCCAAACATCCCCGTGGCTCGCGCCTCTGGAGTTTTGTTTAACATCACAATAGTGGCTCATAAAACCCGCAGTCGCCATTAAAGGGCGTTAACTCGGGCTGGAAGCTGGCGGATGAACGATAATCCGCCACCTGAAACCAGCAAATGACACAGGTTTCAGGCCGAGCCACGGAGATATTCGGTATCCTATGCCTACGCCCGGGGACCTGTCCCGCGCAATATTTGTGCTACTGGTCTGATATCGCTTTCAACCCCCTGGATTTTTGTGCGATGCCACTGCTCGTGGCGTATAATGAAGGTATGAAGGCTGCGCTGGTGGTCAATCCACAGGCAGGCAATCACCGGGCGCCGGACATCGCCGACCGGGCCGGACAGATGCTGCGGAAGGCTGGTGTGGATGTCGAGGTTGCCCGCACGACTGAGCCCGGCGAGGCGGAGCATATCGCCGCGCAACTCGCCGGAGACGCCGACGTGGTGGTGGGGGTCGGCGGTGACGGGACATTGTCGGAACTTCTGAACGGGCTCGCAGAGTCCAATACACCGTGTGGGATGATCCCGTGCGGCACCGGCAACGATTTCGCGCGCTTTGTAGGTATCCCCGACCGCCTGGAGGACGCCGTTGATACCATCATCAGCGGCGGCCCCCGAGCGGGAGACCTGGCGCTTATCAAAAATCACAACCGGTATTTTGTCAACAGCATCGGTGTGGGGTTTGACGCGGCGGTAGCCAGGAGGATCAATACCCGGCGCCGCTGGAGCCGGGGGTTGATGGCATACCTGCCGGCGATTGTCGCCGAGCTCGCCCGGCCCACACCAATTTCGGCAGGGATTGTGGTGGACGGCCGCGAAGTGACAGGGAAATGGCTGCTGGTGGCGGTCGCCAACGGCAGCAGCTACGGAGCGGGCTTTCAGATCGCGCCTGAAGCCGTGGTTGATGACGGCCTGCTGGACGTCGTTCTGGTTGAGGCCATGGGGCGTCTCGATGTGCTCAGGAGTCTCAACAGCGTCCGGCACGGCAGGCATGTGGGCCATCCGAAGGTGACCATGCTGAAAGCGAAGTCGGTGCGTATTGAGACCGATGTGACGGCATCCGTGCTTGTTGACGGCGACGTGCGCTGCCAAACACCGCTTGATATCGAGGTCAGACCAAAAGCCGCACTGCTGTGGACGTAATGCATCAGGAGGCGCCATGATGAAACGATATATCGTGATACTCAGCGCAATTGTTATTGCCGGACTCATCGCCGGCTGTGGTGGAGGTGTCGAGCAGGCCCAGCCCCGCCGCTCCGTGCCGGGGATATCTGAACCATCGAGCATGTCCGAATCCGCGGGCAAAGCCACGGTCAATGAGATTACCTTCCAGGGCTGGCAGGCCGTGGAGCTTACCAATGGCCTTGTGACGGTGGTCGCGGTGCCCGAAATTGGCGGCCGTATCATGGATTACCGGATCGAGGGCCAGACACTTCTGTGGGTGAATCCCGCGGAGGCCGGCAGCAAATACACCGCTGCAGGTGATGAAAGCCAGCGGAGGTTTCATGACTTCGGAGGCATGCGCGTCTTCCCCGCTCCGGTGGAAGACTGGGACGGCCCGGCCGACCCCGTGGGCTCGTCACTCACCGGCGGCAACTGGACCCATGAGATACTATCGCGGCGCGGGCGGAAGGTGGAGGTCGAGCTGAAAAGCCCCGCCGATAAAGCCCACACCGGCCTGCAGATCACCCGGACGCTGCGGCTGTACGCCGATACCACTCACCTGCAGGTCGTGGAGACTTTTGAAAATGTCGGCGACCGAACGGTGAACTGGGCCATCCAGTCCGCCGCACAGTCGCCGGCAGGGGCTGCGACCGAAGGAGAAGAAGCTGCCGCCGACTCTGCCAAAGCCTACCTCCCGCTGAACCCCGACAGCGCCCACAAGCGCCGGTTCGTTTATTTCAGTGAGAGCGGACTGCGGCAGTTTGAGCCCATTGACGATAACGCACTTCTCGAAATCACCTACCAGGGGCGCGAGGGCTTCATCGGCGCTGATTCGATGGAAGGCTGGGTCGCTTACGTCAACGGTCCCAGCAACTACGCCCTGGTCCAGCGCTTCAGCCCCAACAAGCTGGAGAACTATCCCAACGAGGGTTCGACGGTCACAGTGAAAACCTCGAAAAGCCCCGCCTACCTGCAGACCGAACTCTCAAGCCCCATTTATGAAATCGTGCCCGGAGACAGTGTACAAAACACGATTGACTGCTACGTGACACAAGTTCAGGGGCCGGTGCGGGATACGACCCAGACGGCGGCGATTGTGGAGCCTATCACAGTCACGAAGCAGGAAGATACCTTCAAAGTCACCGGCAAACTCGGGCCCTTCGCCCCCGGGCGCCTGCTGGTGTATCTCAAAGATAAGGACGGCAACCTGATCGGCGAGCAGATCAAGACCGATGCCATGGTCGGAAAGATGATTGAGTTGAACGCGGAGCTGAAGGCCGAGAAGCTCGGAACACAGGTGGTCGTGGAGCTTGAGAATCCGCAGGGCAGCCCGCTCGGAGAGGTCTTCGCCATGGACGTCTCGGCGAAGCTGGCGAAAGAGGAGCCGGGCGAGACTGAAGAGAAAAAAACCGAGTAGTTCTGCGATCGTGTCACTTTAAAATCGCGGCCATCCGGCTGCGATTTTTCTTTTTGGGCAGGAACGAACAGTAGCTCACAAAAAGTTTGCACAGAAGAGGATGGGAATGACTCGGGCTGAGTCGTGCAAACTGCGCACGCCTCAGGCCGAGCCACGGCGTTGTTAGGTTGGCGCCTACCAAACTCTAAAGGGTCTCCAACCCACGGAGGTCTTGCGATAACAAGCAATGCTGCCTCATAGAAAGCAACCGTGGCTCGGCCTGAGGGCTGTGATCTTTACAGTCCGAGGGTGGCGGCGCCTTTTGCCGCCAGCTTCCAGCCCGAGTCGAGCTCTTTTGCAGATTTCAAACACTTGTGAAGCATTTTTGTGCCGGAGGGTATGACACATGCCAGAGCATCCAGAGCTGCAATTCCGCAGCACCGTCGAGCTTCTGCAGGACATCAACCGCGGCATGCCCCGGAAGATGGGGTATGAGGAGGCTGGCGGGCGGAATGATTTCGACGGCTGGCAGCAGGCGGCCAGGCAGAAGCTGACCGATATCATCGGCTTTTTGCCGGAAACAGTGACTGACCCTGAAAGCTGGAAGCTGGACGAAGAGGCGGCCGACGGCTTTGTACGTGAAAAGTGGGCGATGGAATCACCCTTCGGCGACCATATCCTCTTCTACCGCCTGATGCCGAAGGGGATGGAGGAGCCACAGCGCGTTCTGCTGGCACTTCACGGTCACGGTGATTTCGGCGCTGATGCCGTGGTGGGCATTGACAGGGGCCGGCCCGGAGAGACCGAGCACCTGCAGGACGCCAACTACGCTTTCGGAGCGGCGTTTGCACGCAGGGGATATCTCGTGTATGCCCCCTGCCACCGTGGGTTTAACCAGCGCAGCGATCACGGCGACCCGGCAGAAGTGCAGCAGAGCAACTCGTGTGTGGACATCAACGCCCGGGCCATCTTGCTGGGCAGCTCCAACCTGGCGCTGCGCCTGCAGGATATCATGCACCTGATCGGATGGATCCGGCGGCGTACCGGCGAGGGCGATATTCCCCTCGGGTGTGTGGGTCTTTCCGGCGGCGGCCATACCACCGAGCTTCTGGCGGCGGTTGACCCCCGCATAGAAGTCGCCTGCATCCAGGGGTATTTCAACCTCTGGACCGACCAGATCATGGATCAGACGCACTGCAACTGCAACTATATCCCTCACCTCCTGCAGTACTTCGAGCAGGATGATGTCTGCGGCCTGATATGCCCCCGGCCGCTACTGGTTACCACGGGCACCAAGGACACAGTCGCTCCTGTCGAAAGCTTCCGGCGGGCCTACGAATCGCTCCAGCAGATTTACCGCGACCGCGAGGTGCCGGACCGGCTGCAGCAGCACATTTTCGAGGGTGGCCACCGCTTCAACGGCGACAGGGCGTTTGCGTTCTTCGACCGATTCCTCTCCCCGTGACCGTCCCCCACGGATATAGATAACTCCCGGCAGGACTCTGCGAGGGTGTGTCCAAGAAGGGATTATCAGACCGGCTACAACAACGGTCGAAGTCGCCCATGCCCGGACGGCAAATGTCAGAGAACGGCGATCCGACCGGGGTATCACTACGCGCGGGGAGAAGAGGATCATGGACAGATCATGCAGTGAATGCAGGCACTGGAAAAAGGGCATGCACTGGGAAAAGGAGTACTACGAGGAGCTCGGTGAGTGCAGAAAGATCGCCAAATACGGGCCGGCAACCAGCCACTCGCTGCAGGCCGAAGACATTCACGCAGAAATCAAACGCACCACCGACCGGGTGCTGGCACTGGAGAAGGCCGCAGGAAGCTGCCACCTGGTCACGGGTGCCGAGTTCGGCTGTGTGCACTGGGAGGCGGCCGCGGATTGAGGGCGCAATCTGCACGCATCAAAACTCCAGCCAGATCGGGCTGGCCCACCCCATGCTGTAGTCCTGGTGGATGATGTGGGAATGGTGGTGAGTCGTTTTCACGTCACCGGTGTGAGGTTAACAAAGGGGTGCAACCGGGAATACTCTCCGGTGAGTGCAAATTTTTCTCACAAAGCGCCAGGAGGCGGTGCTGTGGATGTGAGGGGGTACCCCAACAAAGGTTCAAACTCTCTTCCAACGCACTCTACCCTTTTGCCGCTTTTGGGGGCGATCGCAGGCCCTGTGGCACTCTCGACGGCCATTATACAGAATCACTGAACTCCGGCGAAAGCATTCAGTCATGAAGATATAGGGATAATAACATACGCCCTCGCGGATGGGTCGTGAGGTTTTTGTCATGAACGCCCTCGTGGCGTACGAAAGCAGATACGGCAGCACCCAGCAGTATGCGGAATGGATCGCCGACGAGGCCGGCGTAGATGTGAGGCCCGTTGATGAGCTCGATATCGAGGCGCTTGATGGCTATGACACCATCGTTTTCGGTGGCTGGATCCATGCTGGAAAATTGCGCGGAGCAGATTTCATCCAAAAACACTGGGATGTGCTACAGGGCAAATGTGTGGCAGTCTTCTCAGTGTCCGGCAAGCCGCCGGAGAGTGATGACGTACAGAAGGCGCTGGAGAATGCCCTTCCCGAACCGATCTGCGATGAGGTGGAGTGCTTCTCCATCCCGGGCCGTCTCATCTACAACAATCTCCGGCTTGTTGACCGCCTGCTTGTCACTGTTGCTGGCCGGCGCGGGGTGGAGTTTGACGGGGTCGAAAAGAGCAACATCATCCCCATCGTTCAATTTCTCCGCCGGGATTCTTGCGGTTAGCTTAAGGCAGGTGCAGCCCCCCACGGTCGCGAAAGGCATTTTTGACCATCCAAACGACTGACCGCTACTGGAGGCTTTCGTCATGTCCCGGCGTCCGAATATTCTCCTGATGGTTGCCGACACCCAGCGCAGCACGAACCTCGGCTGTTACGGACACGACAAGCCCACCTCCCCCACGTGGGATGCCGTTGCCGAGGAGGGTGCCCTTTTCGAGCAGAATATCGCCCCCGGCATCTGGAGTTTGCCCTGCTACGCTTCGATGATGACGGGGCTGCATGTACACACCCACCGCGCCGATGCCGACCACGAATACGTGCGCCGGCAGTTCCCCACACTGGCTGAAATGCTTTCAGAGGCCGAATACCAGACCTGCGGCATCATGCGCAACACCTGGGGCGCCGGTGTGGTGGGGCTGGACCGCGGCTTCGAAGTCTATGTTGATGCCGGCTTTGGCGAGCCCGCCCGCGTGCGCGGGTGGGATATGCCGGAATTCGATGCAGAAGGCTCCGAGCTGAACATCCGCCGGTGTGAGGCGTGGCTGGATGATCGCGACGACAGCCGGCCCTTCTTTTTATTCACCATCTTCCCCGAACCCCACGCCACCTATCATCCGCCCGAGGACCTCGAGCGGCAGTTCATGATAGATGGTGTAACCGAAGCGGAGATCGCCTCGGTCAAGGAGCGGCAGGATGTCCTGGACGTGAATGCCGAAAACGTGCACTTCTCTGCCCGGGAGTGGGATATCCTGCACGCGCTGAATGACGCGGAGGTGGCCCACTGTGACCGGCATTTCAAGCGCGTGTTGAATGCCCTGAAGGAGCGCGGGCTGTACGATGACACGGTTATCATCCTCGCCTCCGATCACGGTGACGTGATGGGCGACCGGCCGCCGTGGTGGGGACATCTTGGGGCGATCTGCGATTCGCTGATTCACGTTCCGCTTATTGTGCGCCACCCCGACACCTTCGAGCCTGGCACGCGCGTGGAGAGCATTACCCAGACACAGGATATCTTCGCCACCGCCTGCGAGATCGCCGGTGCACAGGTGCCGGAGCCTGCAGCGCAGCAGAGCCGCAGCCTCATCAACGCCGCCCGTGGCGAAGACCTGCGGGAGTTCGCACTGTCGGAGCATTTCAAGCCCGTGCAGTTTTTCGAGCGGATCCTGCGAGTGAACCCCGATTTCGACGTGCGACGCTACAACCGCACCCTGAAGGCGTGGCGAAGCACCGACATGAAGTACGTCTGGGCCTCAGACGGGCGGGATGAGCTGTACGATCTCACAAAGGATCCCGGTGAAAAGGAGAATATCGCCCGCACCGATACAGACATGGTGGCACAAATGAGAGAGGACCTCGAAGACTTTCTGAAAACTCTGCCTCACAACGATTTCGGTGATCTGCAATCTGCCTGGCCGGGCAAGGCCGCACGCCCGGAGATCGCCGAAAAGCTTCAAGCATGGGGGCTATACCGGAAGGTGCTTGACTGGCCGGACTGGGCACCGCGGTAAGAACTGCCGCAGCTTCACCTGCAACTATACTGTAAACGACTGAGAAAATGGAGGGCACTATGATGCACAAGTCATATCTCGTTTTTGCGGTGCTCGCGATCCTGGCGCTGTCAGTCATAATGACCGGCTGTCCACAGCAAACCCCTGACGAGGGGCCGCCGGTGACGGGAGAGCTGCCGGACGCCGGAGTGGGCGATGAACCCGCTGATGCACCTGGCGACACACCTGAGGAGTCGGTGGAGAAACCCGATTCAATGAAGGCGTTCATGGACAGCGTTGAGATGCCCAAAAGCTATGAAGCGACCTGGGAATCCGGCGACATGAAAGTCAAGCAGCTCGTTATGATCAGGGACGGCGAACCGGCACGAGTGAAGATGGAAACTGAGGACGGGGTCCTGTATTTTGACGTCGCAGACCAGGAGATGTACATCTACGACCAGGACGAAAACACGGCCATGAAGATGCCCCTGAAAGAGGACGCCGAACGCGACATGGACTGGAAGCCCGACGAATATGACAGCGCCGCAAAAATCGTCGGCTCAGAAACCGTGGACGGCGTTGACTGCTGGGTGTTTGAAGGCGATGTCGAGGGCGACGCCCTCAAGTCCTGGGTTGGCAAAAAGGACGGGCTGCCCCGAAAGGCGATCATGGGTGAAGACAGCATTAGTTTCAGCTACGACCGCCTCGGTGAGGTCAGCGAGGATGAACTGAAGCTGCCGGAGGACGCTGAGATTCTGGACTTCAGCGACATGACCGGCGGCCAGTAATACGCAGCAGTTCGCACCCTCAGGAGCCGCCCTGAGAACGGGCGGCTCCTTTGTATTGCGGGCCCCTTCAGTCCTGCTCGTACAGCCGCTCGATAACCGAACGGCTGCGGGCGACGACTTTCTCCAGGGCGCTTTCGTCCAGTCGCGACCACAACGCCGTTCTCGTCTCATACCCGCCGCGCCTGAACGCCTCGCGAGTGGGAAGATAGCCGACATAGCCGTTGGACATGTGCGCCGGGAAGAGATAGGCCGCCGGAGATTTCTCTTTCATTTCAAGCTGCCCCTGCACAAACGGCTCACCGGTCAGCGCCACCAGCGCCAGGTCGCCTATCCGGATGCCCTGGACCTCGTAGTCATACTGGCCTTCCCGCTCGCGGAGGTCGTGGACATCGGTGACCGAGGTGGCGTAACACCACTCCCAGTCCACCCGCGTCTTCTCCTCATCCAGCCACATCGGCTCGGGATTTTCGGCGATAAGCGTGCGGGCCTTTTCAAGCTCATCCTTCGGCACTTTCCGGTACGGAATCTCAACGGTGTCATTGATACACACCAGCGGCACGCCCTCGATGCGCTCGGTCTTTTCGAGGATATAGGCCGTGGTGTCGCCGAGTATCTCGCCGATGCGCTCCGGGGCATCCACCTGGTCGCGGTCGAAGTGATCCCGGTGATGCACATTCCCGCAGCAGCCGTTGATAACCATGCACACGCAATCCGAGCCGAGCGATTTTTTGGCCTGTGCCACCCAGAAGCCGGGCCATCCGGCACTGACCGTCCGACCCGAAACGCCGTGGACGGGGTGACAGGTGTGGTGCAAAAGCGCCGCGATTGATGTGCCCTCCTCGTTCATAAAATGCACCACGGCGACCTCCGGATCGACCTGGCCCTCTGCGCACAGCGCATTGGCTATCTGCTCATAACCGGGGTGTGTCTCGGTGGTTCCGTCGCGCATCATGATACGGCGTATGAACGCGACTTTGTCGTTCATATCGCGCCCGGCGAACAGGTGCACCGGCTCGACTCGCTCCTTCGCCAGCCGTATCGCCTCCAGCGTCCCCTCGATGGCCTGCTCGACGTATTCTCCGGCATCGTTGATCAGCCATGTCGCGCCTTCGGGCAGCCAGTCGCACAGCTCCTCATAGGTGCGCGCCCCGATCATGGGAGCGGCGTGGTTCTGCACTGTATGGACCATGATGTGGGTGGCGGGTATCCCAAACCTTTCTTCCGCACGCCGCCGCAGTTGGTCGGCCTCGTCATCGGCGATGGCGAGGACTTCCAGCGACAGGATGCACGCCGTTGCGTCACCGGCCTCGACCACCAGGGCCCGGGCGTGAATCGGGTCGGCGATTTCCTCCACCGGCCGCACCTGCCCGATATTCCCGGCAAGCTGCGTCCCCATCGGGGGACTGATATCTATTTCTGCAGCACCGGCGCGAAGCTGCTGTTTGCTTTCCATGACAATCCTCCAAAGTTCAACAGGCTTCCTGGATATGCGCATCCAGGATTCTTTTACTCTCCAAAAAGTCATCCGCCGAACAGCGGTCGGGATTGAGCTCCAGGCACAGCATCCCCCGATAGCCGATCTCGGCGAGGGTGTGCACGGTGCCCGGAATGTCAATATGGCCGGAGCCGACGGTGATGTGGTCGTAGGTGCCATCGAAATCGTGCACATGCACGTGGACGATGGTGTCATCCAGCACCCGCACCAGGTCCGATACCTCCGGATACGCTCCACCGACAGACTGGCGATGACGGGCCACGTGGCCGATGTCAAGGGTGATGCCGACAGGGCCATCGGCGGCGGTGACGGCACTGAAGTCCTCCTCAATCTCAAAGCCAATGGTGACATCC
>JBKHJK010000038.1:0-10086 GCA_046538215.1 Armatimonadota bacterium | reverse complement strand
GGAGACGTTCATGTGGTACAACTACCCGCAGAATGCGCCGGATGAGCCCGCCACGGTGACAGTGAAGTTCGAAAGGGGCCTCCCCGTCAATGTTGACGGCAAGACCGACCTTGCCGAAATCATCCACTACCTGAACGACCTCGCCGGGGAGCACGGCATCGGCAAGATCGACATGTTCGAGGACGGCATCATCGGTCTGAAATCGCGCGAGGTATACGAGGCGCCCGCGGCACACGTGATTTTGAAGCTGCACCGCGATCTGGAGCAGCTCTGCCTGACCAAGGAGCAGGTGCAGATGAAGCCGGAGATTGAGCGCAAGTGGGCCTATATGGTCTATCACGGCGGCTGGTTCCACCCCGTCAAGCAGGACTGCGAGGCGTATATCGACTCCAGCCAGTGGGCGGTGAACGGGAAATACGAAATCGAGCTTTACAAGGGCAACATTGACATCATTTCCCGCGAATCGGATTCCGGGTTGTTTGCCCCGGAGCTGCGGTCGCTGGCCACCACGGGCTTCGACCAGCGCGACAGCGGCCCGGCGACGAAGATCCACGGCTTCCAGTACTCCATCCTCGGCCACCGCGGCCTGCCGTACGTCGAGGACGACGAGTAAGCCGCTGTAGCTGACCGACACGTCTGCTGCCTGGCATCTTTCCGCAAGGGTGCCAGGCGGCCTGCTATTGAACTGTTCCCCCATATATCCGACAATGTGGACACCCATCGAGGCGGGAAATGGCCATGAGCGACGATAAGCAGTCAGAAAAGCTGTGGGGCGGGCGGTTTTCCGAAGACCTCTCGGACATCGCCCTGCAATACAGCGAATCCACCGAAGCCGATTCCGAGATGATCGCCGAGGACATCTGGGGCAGCCAGGCCCACGCCATCATGCTGGGCGCCTGCGAGATCATCAGCGAAGAGGACCTGCGCGAGATACTCAGAGGGCTCCGGCAGACCGAACAGGAGCTTGAGCGCGGCGAGTTTGAGCTGGACCCCGAACTCGAAGACGTCCACATGAACGTGGAGGCATATCTGCGCGAGCAGTGGGGACCGGAATACGCCGGAAAGCTGCACACCGGGCGCTCGCGCAACGACCAGGTGGTCACCGATGCGAAGATGCACCTGCGCACCCGCATCCTGGATATCCAGAACGCCCTGGGTGGCCTGCAGGGGGCGCTGCTGCAGCGGGCGGAGGGGTACGAGGAGACGGTGATGCCCGGCTACACCCACACCCAGCATGCCCAGCCCATCTCGGTGGCCTTCTGGCTGACCTCGTATGTCTCGATGTTCACCCGCGACCAGCGGCGGCTGTCGAATGCCTTTGAGATCGTCAACCAGAATCCCCTGGGAGCCGCGGCGCTGGCGGGCACGAGCTTCCCGACCGACCGGAATATGACCGCCGAGCTACTGGGCTTTGACGGCTGCCACGTTCACGCCCTCGATATCATCGGCAGCCGCGACTGGATTATCGAAACGCTGGCGGCGCTGGCGGCTTTGATGTCAAATCTCTCGCGCATCGCCGAGGAGTTCGTGCTGTTTTCCACCTACGAATACCGGATGATCGAGGTCGCCGACGCGTACGCCTCCGGCAGCTCCATCATGCCACAGAAGAAGAACCCCTGCATCGCGGAGCTGGCCCGGGGCAACACCGGCGCGGTCTATGGCCGCCTGATGGAAATACTCACCCTCCTGAAGGCTCTGCCAAGTGGCTACAACCGCGATCTGCAGCAGGACAAGCCGCCGCTGTGGGCTGCCCTGAAGATCGTCGAAGACACCATCACCGCCATCACCGCCATGGTGCAGACGGTGGAGTTTAAGACCGACCACATGCGGGAGGTTGTGGGCAAAAACTTCGCCACCGCAACCGAGCTGGCGAACTACCTGGTCGCCGACAGGGGCATTCCCTTCCGGACGTGTCACGAAATCGTCGGCGAGCTGGTGGCGGAGCTTATCGAGCGGGAAAAGACGCTTGACGATTACGAGATTGTCCAGGCGATCCTCGCCGCGCGGGGACACGACCTGACCGTTGCCGAAATCGAGGCGGTCTGTGAGCCTGAAAGCTGCCTCGCCCGCCAGCAGAGCCTCGGAAGCACCGGCCCTGACAGCGTCCGCCAGATGCTGCAGATGCTGGCGGAAAGCACCGGAGAGTATCACGACGAGGCCCGCGCGCGGTTAGAGACGATCCGGGCGGCCCATGAGAGAACCTCGGCAATCGTGGACGCCCTCATCGCCGGCGGCTCACTGGACGACACAGATCTGTAAATGTCCGCCTTTTGAGCAGATAACCGAAGTCTGGTCCCGGAAGCGTCCGGCCTTTAAGCGTGTGTATTTTGAAAACATGTCCGGATCATTTTTGTGCAGACAGGTATGAATCGGGCTGGAAGCTGGCGGATGTTGTTCGGCTCGCGGGGCGAACCGAACAGACGACAATCCGCCACCTGAGCCGTGTAAACTTCGCACGTCTCAGGCCGAGCCACGGAGAATTTTATGTTCTTATGGTGTTCAACAAACCTGCGCAGGCGAAGCCACGGGGATGTGCTGTGTTGTTCGCGAAGTTCGAGGGGTGGCCTCAAAGGCCTGTTTAGCGCCACGGATAATACTGACCCATACTGTAAAGTTACCGTGGCTCGGCCTGCGATTTGAGTTGTTTGTCGTTCAAATCGCAGGTGGCCCCGTTGTCTGACGCCAGCTTCCAGCCCGAGTCATGAGATAACATCCACAGAGGTTTGAAGCAGGATCCTGGCAGCGGCAACAGGGGGGTGCACTTCAGGCTGCTCGAAGGATGGAAGGGAGTGCCTCGGGCTGGAAGCTGAAAACGGTCAACGGCCAACGGCGCGTTTTCACCCTGGATTTGGGAATTCGTCACTGGCTACGCCCCCAAATTCAGGGCGAGCCACGGGAGTCTTTGGGCGCCTGTCAGGCTCAATATATCTGTATGCGGTGTGAATGCCCGGTCGCGGCGCGTTATAATAGTACCTGCCAGGCCCGATGTCGGATTGCACCGCAGGGGGTGACACCGGTCAGCGATAAATCGCCGCAGGAACATCTGGACGCACTATGGACGGAGGTCTGGGCTGATTTCAAAGACAGCCTGCCCGACGCGCTGCGTGAGGACATCGGTGAGGAGTTTCTCGCGAGTTTCGAGGAGGGCTGGTATCGGGCACAGATGCCGGCACTTCGCAAGCACTATCTGGAAGTGTACCGGGCGAAGTTTCAGAAATTTCGCCGCTGCCCGGATCCCGATGACATGTTGGCAGAGCTCCTGCAGACGCTGTATGAAACCTTTGAGGACAAGCGCGAGGAGCTCCAGAAGCTCGCCGAGCAGTGACAGGAGGGCGTCATGGTTTCTGTCGAATGTAAGCTCGTGAGCACCGAGAAGCTGGCTCCTGATCACTACGAACTGGAGATTGATGCTCCGGAGATTGCGCGGGAGGCCGAGCCCGGCCAGTTTGTGCATGTCCGGGTCCCCCGCACCAGTGATCCACTGCTGCGGCGCCCATTTTCGGTGATGCTTCGCGACAAAAGGAGGGGCTGGATCCGGCTTCTGGTGCACGTCGTCGGGCGGGGCACCGATATCATGGTCAACCTCGTGGAGGGCTCGACGCTTCAGATCATGGGGCCGCTCGGCACGCCCTTTGAACTCCCCGAGCCGGGCCAGGAGGTCCTGCTGGTGGCGGGCGGTGTGGGTGTCGCGCCGCTCATCGCGCTTGCCGAGAAGCTGCACCGGGCGGAACACCGTGCCTACATCCGGGGCTGTTTCGGCGCCCGGAATGAAGATATGCTGGTATGCTGGAACGATTTCGCCGGACGCTGTGATGAATTTTATGTGAGGACGGAGGACGGCTCGGCGGGTGAAGAGGGCCTCGTCACCGATGCCGTCGAGGAGCAAATCGAGCGCGGGCAGATTGACACCATCTATGCCTGCGGCCCGGCTCCGATGATGAAGACAATCGCAAAGATGGCCGATGCTGAAGGTATTCCCTGCCACTGCTCGTTCGAGCAGCGGATGGGCTGTGGTATCGGCGCCTGCCTGGGCTGTGTTATCGCCGCCGCGGGCGGAGGCTTCCTCCGCGTGTGCAGGGATGGTCCGGTGTTTGAGGCAGGCCAACTGGACTGGGAGGCGATTATCCGTGACGGCATCTGAGCCGGATATGCAGGTGCGTATCGGTGACCTGGTCCTGAAAAATCCCGTCATCACCGCCTCCGGCACCTTCGGCTACGGTCTTGAATTTGACGAGTTTATGGATCTTTCGAGCCTTGGCGCAGTCACTATCAAGTCCGTCAGCCTTGAGCCGAGACAGGGCAACCGCCCGCCGCGGCTTGTCGAAACCGCCTCCGGGATGCTCAACGCCATCGGCCTGCAAAATCCCGGAGTGCAGGCGGTTATTGACGAAAAGCTTCCGGAGCTGGCCGCACACGGCATGCCGGTGATTGTGAACCTGGTCGGTGAGTCAATCGACGAATATGTACAGCTTGCGGAGCGGCTGTCGGCGTGTGCCGAGGTCTCGGCCCTGGAGCTGAATATATCCTGTCCCAATGTCGGCGACGGGATGTATTTTTCCACCAGCGCTGATATGACCGCCCAGCTCGTCTCGGCCGTCCGGGAGGTCACGGATCTGCCGCTGATTACCAAGCTGTCACCCAATGTCACTGACATCGCCCAAATCGCCGTGGCCGCACAGGACGCCGGGAGTGACGCCCTCAGCCTCATCAACACCCTCGTGGGGATGAGTATTGACATCGAGACACAGCGCCCCCACCTGGGCAACATCACCGGGGGGCTATCCGGACCGGCCATCAAACCCGTGGCCCTGCGATGCGTCTGGGAAGTCTATGAGGCGGTTGAGGTGCCGCTGGTCGGCATGGGCGGGATTATGAGCACCGACGACGCCGTGGAGTTCATGCTCGCAGGAGCGACTGCCATTGCTGTCGGCACCGCAAACTTTGTCAACCCTGCCACCAGCGCCGACATCGTCAGGGGTCTGCAGAAGTATGCTGCGGACAGGGGGCTTTCGAAGATTAGTGAGCTCACCGGTGCCGCACATTGAGCCGGAACTGCCCCCGACGGTGAAGATGTCTTTTTCCTTACACCGACAGTCACTCAAAAACCGAGGGACTGACTCGGGCTGGAAGCTGGCGGATAAACACCATCCGCCACCCTGAATTTGCGTCCAACGCAAATTCAGGGCCGAGCCACGAGACCTTTTCGTTTTTATGAAACACTGTTGGGTGTTGCATGGAACAATGCCTCATAAGATCTTTACACAGACAGAAATGTGAATAAATGGGGCTCAATGTTGCCCTGAACCTTCTATTCGGCGGCAGTAGCCTCCGAAGTCTCATATAGATCATCAAATATTCCCGGGGCTCGGAGAGCCTTTAGGGTTGGGGCAATAACAGCCAGACTTTCCGTGGCTCGCGGAGCCTGCAGTGCTTGATGAATAGCAACCAGACTGTCCGTGGCTCGGCCTGCGATTTGAGTTACAAATCGCAGGTGGCGACGCCATTTGTCGCCAGCTTCCAGCCCGAGTCGACTCGTTTGCGGGCCGGAGAAATGCTACAGGGCATCTATCTCTGCATCGAAGGAGAAGCGAACGTGGCTGTGAGAGTCACTGACGATATACCGTATGGAAATGTGTGTGATGTTGAAATCATTCGCACCCCCGGGCAGCGCGAGGTGAAGTTCGCCGCCTCCACGCACGGTGGCCCGGAGTGCCTGTGGTTTTGCTTCCGGATCGAATCGGACGAAATCCCGGTGCCCTCGGAGCAGCTCCGCCTCACCCTGAAGCACGTCTCAAGCATGCTGGGCTGTGCGGAGGGAGACGTCCTCGTGCCGGTGATGCGTGAGGACGGGGAAGAATGGAAGCGGATGGAGCCGGCGGAGTGCACCCGCGGACCGGACGGCGCCTGCACCGCTTCGTGGCTGCTGACGCTATCTCAAAACGCGCTGGATTTGGCCTTCTGTTATCCCTACGGGCAGCCGGAGGTCGAGGCACTCATCTCCGAAACCAACGGCTACTGGACGCCAACGGTTATCGGTGTCAGCCACAACGACCGTCCCATTGTCCGGCTGATGAATCCTGTCGCCAAAGCAGACGAAGAGCGCCCGGGGCTTTTGTTCATCGCCAGGCAGCATTCAGCGGAAACGCCCGGATCGTGGGTGCTGGCCGGGCTGTTGCGGGAGCTGGCGGAGCGCGACTCTGACCTGGCCGTCTGGGCGGTGCCGCTCAGCAATATTGACGGCGTGGAGCAGGGCGATTACGGCAAGGACAACTTTCCGTACGACCTGAACCGCGCATGGGGCCAGACCCCGATGCGCCACGAGACGCTGGTGATACAGAAAGATATTGCGTGGTTCATCGAGCAGTACCGGCCTGCCCTGGCCGTGGATTTTCACGCACCTGGCGGCACCGAGGATACCGGAGCGTACGCATTTTTGCCCAATCCCGACGACTTTCCCGATATCCACGAAAAAACCGGGCAGTGGGCGGAGGCGTTTGCGGACGGCCTCGGAGACTATGCTGCCGAAGAGTTCGCACGTGTCGCCACCTATCCGTCGCGGTGGGAAACACCCAACTTCACAACTTACTGTGCCGGGGCCCTGGAGATCCCGGCCTTCACGCTGGAAACTCCCTACGCAAAAGTCGGCGACCGTGTGCTCAGCCGCCGGGATTACCGCACAATAGGCACACGGATGGCAGAAACGATCACCCATAATTACACGATGCTTTGACGGATCGAAGGAAATATCAATCATGAAAACACATCTCCCCCCTGTCCGCGTATCAACCAGCATGTACGACGCCTTTGATGAGCATGCGCGGCAGTCAATCGAGGCCGTGCGTCACACCGCAGATGACGGCACACCGATATTTTATCCCGACGGTTCAGGCCAGTATGAGGCCGTGTGGACGAGGGACTTTTGCTACATGGTCGAGGGCGCCGGGCACCTGATGGACCCGGTCGAGATTCTCGGCTGTATTGATTTTCTCATCGCGGGCCAGCGCGAGGACGGCACCGTCCCCGATCGCGTGGAGGCCGACGGGACGCCGGTGTATTATGCCGGACCGGTTGATAACCCGCTCGGCTCAAAGCCACCCTCCGATAACCCGATGTTTCTGGCCAAGCTCGTGTGCGCGTACGCGAAGCTCGCCAGCGATCCCGACACTCTCGACCGGCACATGCAGGCGATCGTGCAGGGGATGGATACCGTCCCCCTGTCTCGCGACGGGCTTGTGTTCATTGATCCCAACAGCCCGCATCCGGGATACGGCTTCACCGACTGTATCGCCAAGACCGGCAAGGTATTCTTTTCGTCACTGCTGTACTGGCAAGCGTGTAAGCTCCTGGGCCAGACGTGTGCCGACTTCGAGTATCATGATGACGCGCATTTCTGGTACGAGCGGGTTGCTGATCTCGAGGAGAATTTTGACCAGTTCCGTGACGACCACCTGGGTATCTATATGGCGGCCACGAAGACCTGCCGGCAATTTGATATCTGGGGCAATGCCTACGCTGCAGTCATCCGCGCCATCTCCAAGACCCGCGCCAAGAGGCTGGGTGAGCTGTTCATTGACTGGTATCCGGACTTCATCTTCGCCGGCTGCATCCGACACCTGACGATTGACGAAACGTGGGAGCAGCTTCTGGCCGATGTCGAGCCCAATACCTATCAAAACGGCGGCTTCTGGCCCCTTCCGACCGGCTGGGTCGCCCGCACGATTGCGCGGGTGGATGAGGGCATCGCCCGGATGCTTCTGGACGACCTGCTGGTGGAGTTTGACGAGCACGGTGTCAGCGAATGGGTCACCCCCGAAACGCGGAAGTTGAAGAACTATGCGGCTGCTGCGGCGACGGTGCTCCAATGCATTGAACCCTCCAAAAATGTGGTGTGAGTGATATGGCAAAGGAGCGGTCGTACACGGCGCTTGATGGATCGAGCATCACCGAGGTCGTCCATCCCCGCCACGATCCGCAGGCGCAGCGGCTGAGCCTCGCCGAAGCGGTGGTGGAGCCCGGCCGCAGCACATATCGTCACGTTCACAGCCAGACGGAGGAGATATACTATACACTCGAAGGGCACGGACAGCTTCACATCGAGGGCGAGATCCTGCAGATGCGCCCCGGAGACGCCCATATCATTCCGCCGGGCGCCGAGCACTGGGTGACGGCACTGCCGGGACAGCCACTGCGGTTTCTGTGCGCCTGCAGCCCGCCGTACAGCAATGAGGACACGGAACTGACAGGTCCCGTCGAGGTGTAAATGGTGTGGCTTGAGCGGGAGAAAGCGAAGCTGGAGGCGCAAATCGGTATGCCGATCATCGTCCGGGGGATCCACGCGCCGGATCCGGCCCTCCGCGGCCGCATTGTCCATAAAATTGACCGCATCGTGCTGGAATACCGCGACGACAACGCCGGGTACTTCTGGCATATTGACATCCTCCGCGAGATGTTTGAGATGCTCCGGGACGGTGTTTTTGAGGCGGTCCTGCGGGATGATGACAAGCACTATCGGGGAACTCAGCGGCGCGACTGAACATTCTTAGTACCAACAACAGCATAAGGGATTCTATGGTTCTCAGAGAGATGCAAACTGTCATGTATAGAAGTGTGCAGATAGCCAGTATCGCCATCGCCACCATCGCCGTTGCGGGATGTATCCTCCCCTCCTCGCAGCCGGTGGCGCGTGTGGATGATCGGCAGATCACCGCCCGCGAGCTGTACGAAGAAACGCTGGCGATGCACGGTGGCCAGGTTTTGCTGGAGATGATTGACACCCGCTTGATATTGCAGGCCGGGCAGAAGCAAAAGGTGCGGGTGGAGGAGGCCGAAGTTGAAGCAGAGATGGAAAAAGCCATCACCCAGGCCGGGGACAAAAAAGAGCTCGAACGAATGCTGGATCAGCGCGGTCTTTCGATGGAAGATTTTGGGCGGCAGTGTCAGGCCAGTGTGATCCTCGACAGGCTCGCCCGACCCATGATACCGGTTGATGAGCGCACGCTGCGAAAGTATTACGAGCAGCACAAGGAGGAGTTCAAGCACGGGCCGCAGGTTCACGCCCGCTGGATGCTTTTTGATGATGAAGACAGCGCCCGGGCGGTGCGATCGATTCTCGACGAGCCCGACGCCAGCTTCGCCGGTCTCGCCAAAAGCCTTTCATCCGACAGCGTTACTGCTTCTGACGGGGGGGACATGGGCTTTTTCGGCAAAGAGGACTATACACAGGAGATCACGGCTGTCGCCTTCGCGCTGGAGCCCAATGAGATCAGTGATGTCTTCCGGGTGCCTGACGGATGGGCGATTCTGCAGGCGATCGAAAAGCGCCCTGCCGGTAGCCCACCGTTTGAGGATGTCGCGGACCAGCTCAAGGCACGCATCCGGGCGGAAAAGATGCCGCAGGCCCGGCAGGAGTGGCTGAAACAGGCCCGGCAGAAGGCGGACATCGTCATCCGCGATGCGGAGCTGGAGCGACAGGTGCAAACGCTCATCGAAACCGGCCAGCCGTATAACCCCACCCGGCTTCTGCAAATCCCGCAGACGCCGCAGATGCCGATGCAGTAACGCTCAGTCCACCCGCTTCAGTTCAATGGCCTCCATTGACCACGCGTCAACACTGACGGGTACGTTCGCAACATCCCCCACGGCCCGGCCGGTGTGTTGAAATGTTCCGCATCACGAAAAAGCCGCGCGGGATTCATTCCCATGCGGCTGATGGTTCGGTTTGTGGGCCGATGTTACTCGACGGTGACGGTTTTGGCCAGGTTTGAGAAGTGGTGGATTTTGCCTGCGTCATACTTTTCGCCTTCCATATCACTAAAACGAAGGCAGGAGGTGAACGTGTGATCATTGAATAATTGTATATTATATGCAGATAGTCTCTGACTTATTACGACGACCATACCCCGAGAGGCGGTCAGAATGCGGATTGCCAATGTCGAGATCCGAAATTTTCGATCAATTCGTAATGCGAACTTCGATGTATCAAACGTTTTCGCTCTCGTGGGCAGGAATAACAGCGGGAAATCCAATTTTGTTAAGGGATTAAGTTTGTTCTTCGATGACTCTATCCGTGCTGTCGATCAAGAATGC
>JBKHJK010000037.1:0-10090 GCA_046538215.1 Armatimonadota bacterium | reverse complement strand
ACTTCCGGCCCTCCGCTTTGCAGTGCGGACACACCAGCTTCCACGGCTCATCGAGGCTCCATTCGAAGTCGTTGTAATAGCGCGTCTTAAATGGATGGATGGGGCAGGCGACGGTGTAGATGCCCCGCGGCTCGAAGCCCGCGAAAAACTGCCGGTACCATTCATCGGATTTCGTAGCCAGGTCGTCAGCACGATTGAGGACGGCGGCGACCTCCCTTTTGGCACTTTCGTCCCCCGCACGGTACTTCTGCAGCATCTCTCCCAGCGGCTGCTCTCCAACGTACACTGCCGGTTCTTTCGGTATCTCAATTCGCTTCAGGGTCTCCGGCCCCATAAACGGCACCCTTTCGATGGTCAGATCATCAATGCAGATTTCGCCCAGCTGCAGGCCGTCGTTTTTATATCCCCAGACTTGAAAGCGTACGGAAAACTTCTTTACTCCGGGTCTCAGTGGCGCGGTAGCCTCGTAATAGGTCCATTCGGGTGTGATGCCGATGCGGGGTATGAGATTGGCGAAGGTCCGGTCCGCAGAGGTGGCCTCATCGGTGGTCCAGCCCATCAGGTCAACATTGATTTTCGAGGTCTGGCTTTTGATCCAAAAGCTGACGCGGCAGGCGCCCCCGGGCGGCTTTTTGAAGTATATTGCCTCTTCGGGAGGCTTGTTGACATATCCATCCGGCCCGGTGTAGCCGCCGGAGGTGCCGTGAATCATGCCGGTATTCACGTACGGCTCGCCCTCGCGGTCGCCGTCGGTGCGTGGGGAGAAATCACGGGGGATAAAGCATATCGCCTTCCCCGAATGGCCGTCCTCGGTCACGCCCCATTCCTTCACCGACGAATAAGGCCCCCAGTTGACGGGTTTGCCGTCTTTCACCTCTTCACAGTCTCCGTTGACGGCGAGGTTATCAGCCGCTGCACAGACGATACAGGCTATCATCGCCAACACTGACATCCAAATGACACATCGGCGAAACATGCAGGCCTCACTCCATCGCGTGTGGGGATGGTCCGGGATCACCGGGAGACGATTCTTAGCGTATTTTTCGCCCTATCCTATCCATGTACCTGCGCACATGCAGGGTTACCATCATTAAGGTGGCCGCCTCATGCAACAAAAACGGCGCCGACAGAACTGCCGACGCCGCATGCATTCAACAGGGCTGGTGATACGCCAACTCAATAAGCCGGAGAGCCATCCGCCTCCCAGCACAGGTCCGTCGGTGGGTGCGTGTAGGTGTACGGACCGTTGTATATGTCATTTTCTTCAACATGGTGCCACTTGGCGTGCCCATCGGCGAAGACGAAGTTCGCTCCACCGTTGTGTCGCGCCGGAACGAAGCGACTCGGATGCCAGTTATCATAAAGAAGTTGATACGCATTGCTTGTGTGGTAGTCGCCCGTGTCGCCGGTCCAGTCAGAATCTGCCATAAGAACGGTCTCGGCAGGATACTTCAGATCAGCCTGGCGGATATTGGGGCGCGAATAGTAGTGGTCTGAACACAGCCGCCCATTCGATCCATAGGTGGTACCAACCGCCGCGTTGCGCGGCCAGGCCGGTTCACCACGGCTCGGACAGATGAATATCTGGATATTCTTGGTGTATGGAGCCAAAAGCCCCTCGCTGTTCGCCCGCGGACACCAATAGGTCATCGGACTGCCAGCCTCATTCTTCCCCGTCCGCGTGGGCATGACGCTTTCGTCGTAATCCTGCCCATACATCATTGCAGCCAGTCCGAGCTGCTTGCAGTTGCTGAGACAGGAAGACTGCCGGGCCTTCTCCCGTGCTCGTGCAAATACCGGGAACAGGATTGCAGCGAGTATCGCGATGATCGCGATGACAACAAGCAACTCAATAAGCGTGAAACCTTTGCGCATTGCTACGCCTCCTCAGTTTGATGGTACTCTCTTATCATTACTTACTTCCTCTGTCGGTGCAGAATACCTGCTGTTGTCGTAAAAATCTCCCGAAAACGGGCTGTATCCTGACGATCCACCGCCGGTTCATGGTGTTTTGCGGCCCCCTGTCCTCTGGAGACGTTATGCTGCAGCGTATCGTGTGCGGCTGACAGGTGTCTGGTGTCACTTTTGCGGCACCACCTTGTGAAAATCTGCCTCTTCAAGTAAGGTAATTACACCAATACCTGAGGTCCTTTCTTACGATATGTGACGCGCCATGAATCTGACGGTTAAGCAATCGAAGCTCTCGGGCGAGGCCGCGATGCCGGCCTCGAAATCACATACGATACGCGGAGTTATCATCGGTGGCCTGTCCGACGGTGAGTGCCGCCTGGTTGAGCCGCTGCGATCCGCCGACACCGCCGCGGCGGTTGAGGTCATGCGTGCATTTGGGGCTGAAATCACCGACGATGGTGCGGACATGATCGTTTCGGGGGTTTCGGGAGATCTCCGTACCCCTGCCGGGCCGGTGGATGTCGGCAACTCCGGCACCACGCTTTACATCGCCTGTGTGACGGCGGCTCTTGCGGATGGCACCGTTACATTGACCGGCGACGAGCAGATCCAGGCCCGGCCTGTGCAGCCGCTTGTGGAGGCCATTAACAGCCTGGGAGGCCATGCACGGACTATCCGGGGCAATGGCTGTGCGCCTGTGGAAATCAGCGGGCCAATGACTGGCGGGAGGGTCGAGATTGAGTGCCCCACCTCCCAGTATCTGACAGCGCTTTTGATTAACTGCCCGCTTGCCGCTGGAGACACGCACATCGAGGTGCCCCTGCTGCATGAGCGGCCATACGTACAGATGACACTCGACTGGCTAAATCGGGCGAGCATTGAATACGATAACGACGGCCTCACGCAGTTTGACATCCCCGGCGGCCAGCACTACCCGGCATTTGAGCGAAAAATCCCCGCGGATTTCTCCTCGGCCACCTTCTTTATGGCCGCAGCCGCCGTCACCGGCTCAGAAATCACGCTGACGGGTCTGGATATGCATGACCCCCAGGGCGACCGGGCGGTCGTGGATATGCTGCGGAAAATGGGTGTCGAGATTGATATTGACGGACTGCGCATGGTCGTTCGCGGCGGCGATCTTCAGGGAGCGGAGCTGGACCTGAATGCCACACCGGACGCCCTCCCCGCGATGGCCGCGGTGGCGTGTAATGCAGACGGAGAGACGCTGCTGGGCAATGTTCCGCAGGCGCGGCTCAAAGAGACCGACCGGATCGCCGTGATGGCCCGGGAGCTTTCGAAGATGGGTGCCGATGTCCGGGAGCTTGAGGATGGCCTTGTGGTGCATGGCAGCAGACTTCACGGGGTATCAGTGGACGGCCACGGAGATCACCGCGTCGTGATGGCGCTGGCCGTGGCCGGTCTCGGCTGTGAAGGCGTGACAGAAATATCAACGGCAGAGGCCGTCAATATTACCGTTCCCAACTTCGTCGAGCTGATGAGCCGCCTCGGCGCATCCATACACAGCGCGTAAGCCGGAGGGCCTCCGCCCGGGTGCGATCGCATTTGCAGCAAGAACCGCTCAGGACGACACGCGACCTCACGTGGTGAGGAATGTCAGATGAAAATTGTTGTGACCGGACCCAAATCGGCTGGTAAGACCACCGTCGGTGTGCTTTTGGGTGAACGCCTCGGCATCGAGTCCATTGATGTAGATGACGTCATTGAGAGCCTGTATGCAGATCAATATGGCTCTGAAAAAACCTTCCGCGAGATCTACCAGTCGCACGGTCGTGATGTGTTCCGTGAGCTTGAACGCCAGGCCATTGCCGAAATGGCGGGTGCACAGTGGTGCGTGATTGCCACCGGCGGTTCCTCACTGATGGATGCCGGGTCGCGCCGGTTGCTCCGGCCCCGTTCGGTCTGGGTCTATCTCGATGCTCCGCCGGATAGCCTCTGGGATCGTCTCGCCAGGGACGGTCTCCCCGCTTTTCTGCAGGGGCTGGATGACCCCCGGGAGGCTTTTGTCGAACGCACCGAAAAGGCCCGGGATGTGCTGCTGCCTCACTGCGATTGCGTGGTGGACATCGAGGACAAGCATCCCGATGAAGTGGCCGAGGCCGCCCTGCATGAAATCACCGCCGAACTGGCCGCGCGGATGGAGGCGCCCAACACCTTCGGGGACGTCATCCGTCTCACCACCTTCGGGGAATCCCATGGACCGATGGTCGGTGCGGTGCTGGACGGGCTCCCGCCGGACGTAGAGATTGACGCCGAGTACATCCAGCAGGAGCTCGACCGCCGCAGACCCGGCCAGAGCGACGTCTCCACCAGCCGGACGGAGGCCGACCGCGTCCGCATCGTCTCGGGAGTATTCGAGGGCAGAACCACCGGAACCCCCATCGGCCTGCTTATTAAGAACAAAGATACTCATTCGCGGGATTACGAGGCAATTCGTGAGTTGTTCCGCCCCGGTCACGCAGATTTCACATTCTGGCGAAAATACGGACGCCGGGATCATCGGGGCGGCGGGCGCTCCTCAGGACGCGAGACCGCCTCGCGGGTGGCCGGCGGGGCTATTGCCAAACAGATTCTTCAGGATCGGGGCGTCACCATCCGCGCCGGCACTGTCCAGATCGGTGACGTCCGTGCACAAAAAACAGTCTGGGATGAAGTGGAGAACAATCCCGTCCGTTCGCTCGATCCCGACGTCGCCGGGCGGATGCAGGAATGCATTGAGCAGGCCCGCGCCGACGGCGATTCCGTGGGCGGAGTGGTGAAAGCGGAAGTGACCGGCGTGCCGGCGGGCCTGGGCGACCCGGTGTTCGCAAAGCTGGACGCCCGCCTGTCCCGGGCCATTTTCTCCATCGGCGCCGTCAAGGGCGTTGAGTTCGGCGCCGGGTTCGGAGCGGCAAGCCTGCGGGGAAGCCAGAACAACGATGAGATGCGGGACATGCAATTTGTGACCAACAACGCGGGCGGAATCCTGGGTGGAATATCCAGCGGTCAGCCTATCGTCCTCCGGGTCGGCGTCAAACCCACTCCCTCGGTGTCGGTCGCCCAGAAAACCTGTGACACCGACGGCAACAACCGCATCATCAAAACCGAGGGGCGGCACGATCCGTGCATCGCCCCCCGTATCGTGCCGGTGATCGAGTCCATGATCGCCCTGGTGCTGTTGGACGCCTGGGAGATTCAGGAACGGATCAATCCCGGATGGAACGAAAACGATGATTGATACCAACGAGTGCACCGCCAACGTCGTCGAGCGGACGGACCGGCTCGGCGCATCAATAGATGGGGCGTAACCTGAAGAGCCTCCGCCCCCGATAGCACGCCAGGCAGGAGGAGATGTGCATGCTCGGAAATACCTTCGGGCGAATGTTCAGAGTCACAACAGCCGGAGACTCCTACGGTGGCGGCCTCGCGGCCATCGTGGACGGAGTACCCCCCGGTATCGAGGTGAAGGAGGAGTACATCCAGGAAGAGCTGGATAAACGCCGTCCCGGGCCCGGTGACATTGATGCAGCAGGCAAGGAGAGCGACCAGGTCGAAATCTTTGCCGGCCTCCGTGACGGATATACCACCGGCGCACCGGTGGGCATGATCGTGCATAACGGCGACACTTTGCCCAGAGACGCCGAAGAATACGAAGATATCAGGGATCTCATCCGGCCCGGTCACGCCGATTACACCCACCGCGTCAAATACGATGAATACGCGGACTGGTGCGATGCAGGACGCGCATTCGAACGTGAGACAGTTGGCCGTGTCGCCGCCGGAGCCGTGGCCAAAAAGATCCTGCGCAGCAGGGGTATTAAGATCTGCTCGTACGTCCACCGTCTCGGAGAAATTGAAGGATCCACAGAGGGTATGACCTTTGACGAAATCGAGCAGAACTCGCTGAAAAACGCGATCTTCTGCCCGGATCCGAAAATCGCTGAAAAGATGATCGAAGTCATCCGGGAGGCAGAAGAGGAGGGCGATACCGTCGGCGGAGTTATCGAGGTGCTCGCCACGGGTGTCCCCGCCGGCCTTGGTGAGCCAGTTTTCGACACGCTCAGTGCCACCATCTCCCACGGGCTCATGAGCATCCCCGGCGTCACGGGTATCGGCATCGGGAAGGGCTTCGGCCTCACCAGGATGAAAGGATCCAGGGCCCACGATATCCCGTACGTGGACGAAGAGGAGGGCCGCATTCGCTTCCGCACCAATCTTTCGGGTGGAATCCACGACGGCATCTCCAACGGCGAAGATATCCTGGTCAAAGTCGGGATCAAGCCGACACCGCCCTCTTCCCTCAGCCAGCCGACGGTGAATATGGCGACGATGGAGGAGGCGGAGCTGGAGCCTACCACGGGGTGCAACCCGACAATATGTCACCGAATGTGTGCGGTCACCTCCGCAATGGTCCGCATCGCCATTCTTGACCACCTGATCATGTGGATCGGCTACGACGGTGTCTCTGATGTCGAACATGCCCTGAGCTGGTGGTAGGCGAAACTCGTCCGACAGAGGTGTATTATGGAAAAGCTTCTGGTTGTTGGATGTGGCTCAATCGGTGAGCGGCATATCCGCTGTCTGAAGCACGTCAATGATGTGCAGATCACTCCGTGTGATCCCCGGCAGGGGCGCCTGCAGGAGATGCAGCAGTTGTACGGCACACAGCCGGGGATCGCCGATTACTCCGAGGCCGACCTTTCGGAGTTTGACGCTGTGCTAATCTGCACCCCCACCTACCTGCACATTCCGCAGTCGCTGCGCGCGATTGAAACGGGATGTCATCTCTTCGTTGAAAAGCCGATCTCCGTGGATATGGAGGGTGTTGAGGACCTCATTGCAGGAGCGGAGGAGGCCGATCTGGTCATCCAGGTTGGCTATGTGCTGCGCCACCATCCGCTGATCCGTCGCGCCCGGCAGCTTATTGACGAGGGCGCCATCGGCATTGTACAGATGGCAGACATCTGGGCAGGCTCTTATATTCCGGACGCCCGCCCCGAATACGCCAGCCTCTACTGGGCCAAAAGCTCGACCGGCGGCGGCGTGCTGTATAACGCATCTCACGAGCTCGACCTCATCAACTGGCTCGTCGGCCCCGTCACACAGGTGAGCTGCTTCGCCGAGCTGTACACACTCGATGTGGACGAAGACGTCAACGACGCCGCCGTGATGTCCCTGCTGACGGAAAACAACGCCATCGTGTCATTCAACTGTGCGGATATGCAGCGAAACTACAAGCGCGGCGGCCAGATTATCGGCTCCGACGGCACCATCGAATACTCCTACGATGAAAGCCGCGTGTCGCTGTACCGCGCCGATGATGAAACATGGATACACGAAGAGCGGACCTTCGAACGCGACCATTTCTACATCAACCAGATGCGCAATTTCTGTGCTGCCATCCACGGTTACGAAAAGCCTGCTGTGGACATTTACGATGGCCGCCTCGCACTTGCCGTGGCGCTTGCAGGTCAATTGTCATCCATGGAGAAACGGTTTGTAAGCATCTCCGAGCTGCTCCCGGCGTCCCGGGTGAGCGATTGATTTTGCGGGCTTTATCACAGGTGGCACGCACAGATCCATCTCTTTCGAGCATGCGCGGCTTATCCCGCAGGACGTTGATGCTGTTTTCGAAATGACACGACGCGGGGATGTCTGTCAACTGAATCAGTAGCCCCACCATTAATCGCTCCAGGATATCGGCATGACCACTGTTGAAACACAATCGGAGCTGCGGCGACACGATCGCCCGGCGGTATCGGCACGGGCTATCATCATCGGCATCATCGGTGTCATCATCGTCGGCGTCGGCTTCCCGTACGCCAACATGATCATCCAGGCCACCCGGCCCGCCAACACCGCGCTTCCCTTCGGCGTCATCTTCATTTTTCTCCCGATCGTATTCCTGCTCAATCCCCTCTGGGGCCTCATCCGCAAAAAGGCACTTCTGCATCGCGGTGAGCTCCTGGTTATTTTCATCATGCTACTGGTGGCCGCGGCGGTGCCGACATGGGGGCTGATGGGCCAGCTCATCCCCATCATGACCGGGGGAACCTATTATGCAACCCCGGAAAACCGCTGGGAAGAGCAGGTCCTTTCCAACATGCCGGACTGGATGGTCATCAAGGACCCGGAGATCGTCAGGCCCTTTTACGAGGGCCTTGGCATGAGCGGAAGCATCCCGTGGTCGGCGTGGGTGACACCGCTGGCGGCCTGGTTCATCTTCGCAGCCGGCCTGTATGCCGCCACCCTCGGTATCACCCTGCTGTATCACCGCCAGTGGGTGGACAACGAGCGGCTGGTCTATCCGCTGATGCGGCTGCCCATCGAGATGGTCGGGGGTGTGGGTGACCGGCGTATCCTGTCAGATTTTTTCTCCAATCGGCTGATGTGGATCGGCTTCGGGCTCACCTTCCTGATGACCTCATATCTGGCCCTGACTCACTACGCGCACTATCTTCCCCATTTCCGCATCCGCACACAGCTTGACATCCCCATCAAGAATGAAAACATTGGGCTGCGCTTCTGGCTCAACCCCTCGGTGTCGGCATTTACCTACATGATTCACACCGACCTGGCCTTCAGCCTGTGGTTCTTCTCGCTGTTCAGCCAGATTGAGAACCCGGCGATGCGGATTATGGGGGTTGGTCTGGGGGCCCAGGAGGTGTACGGTGCGGGCACCCCGGCGGTGTCAAACCAGACGATGGGCGCAATGATCGTGCTGGTTTTGTACGGCCTTTACACCGCCCGCAGGCCCCTGGGGGAGATCTTCAGTGCAGCGATTGAAGGGCGCCGACTGAAGGAGGGCAGCGATCTGGGGGCCTCGCCGCAGGTTATTGTGGGGATGATCGTCTTCGGCTTTCTCACCATGGGCGGGTGGCTATACCTCGGCGGCCTGAATATCCCGGCGATCATCGTCTTTCTTTTTGGGGCATTTGTCACCTTTATAGCTCTCACCCGCGCCACCGTCCAGGGAGGCGTCCCTGTATCTCGGGCGGCCCTGATTCCCCAATCCCTCACTCCATCACTGCTGGGCAGCCGCTTCATCGGACCCGCCGGTATCGCCACACTGGGTGCGACATTCGCCTGGTCGGCCGATATCCGGGTCTTCATGATGCCGTTTACCGCTCACGCCGCGAAGCTGTGGAGCGAAATCCGGGAGGAAAAGCGGGGCTTTGTGACCATCTTCGGCATCGCCGTGGCGCTCAGCGCGGGCCTGGCGACATATATGATCATCACCCGCGGGTACTACGAGGGAGCGGTGTGGCTCAGCAGTTGGCTGTTCACGGGGTGTCCGCAGCGGGCGTATCAGTATGCAGCAAACTTTATACAGTCACCCACCGGGCCGATGTACAGCAAGCTCATCTTTCAGGGCCTCGGCGCGGGGGTGATGTGGCTTCTGACCATCCTGCATTACCAGTTTCCCCGCTGGCCGCTGCATCCGCTGGGCTTTGCCATCGGGCCCACACAGCCGGTGGTGGATTTGTGGTTTTCGATCTTCTTAGGCTGGATCACGAAAACCACCATCCTCCATCTGGGCGGCTACCGCGCCTACCGTCCCTGCATCATGCTTTTCCTCGGCATTATCCTCGGACAGTTCACCGCATCGGGCGTGTGGGCGATCGTTGACGGGGCCATGCAAACGACCAATAACCTCATCTTCGTGTACTGACGGGCTCCCGTGTGCAGTGACAATCGCCCGGACCGATGCTCCGCTTCAGCATCGCCACCACAATTTTTGACCTGTCGGGGCTCACTCTGTCTCCAGCGGTGAGGGGCGCATGCCGGATTCGTACCGCACGCCGGGCTCTACCAGCGGTTTCTCAATATACAGCGTCCGCAGTTCGTACGGCTGTGTCTGGACGACCACGCGGCTGATCTTCCGCCCTCTGAGCATCCGGATGCGCTGGCCGGTCGCCATATCCACGATTTCGGTATTCATCGGGAACTGCTCTTCGAAGGTGATCCGGACCTCTCGGGCGTCTGCAGTGGGGTTGATGACAGCGATGGAATCGCCGAACATTCGCACCCATATCCCCTTATTCACCGGCCAGACATCTCCGTTGAGCTCTCGCGGCTTCTCTCGGGTAAGCCCTCTGAATGCCCGGATGAAGGGACGCAGCATCAGCTCTCTTCCGGCCTTTGCGTCAAGCGAGTTGCGGAAGGTGATACTGGCCGGATT
>JBKHJK010000036.1:0-10093 GCA_046538215.1 Armatimonadota bacterium | reverse complement strand
CCAAAAGAGGCCTACGAGCTCGCCGAACATGCCGCAGGACTGGATGTTGACGCCATCGCGGCGATACCCGGCACCTACTTCCTGCCGAACGAAACCGATCTGCTGAACCATTACCGGCGTCTGGGCGAAATCGCGCAGCGGCCCGTGTTTCTGTACCACATCCCCACCACCACGCACTTCGACATGAGCATCGAACAGTTCGGAAAGCTGGCAGAAATCCCTCACGTATCCGGCATGAAATACACGGATCCTGACCTGTTCAAGATGGAGCAGATTCGGGCGGACGCTGGCGAGGATTTCGCTATCCTGGCCGGATCAGACCAGCTCATGGTGCCTGCTCTTTTGATGGGAGCAACGGGCGCCGTCGGAACCGGATACAACTTCATGTTCAGCATCTATACCAGAGCCTTTGAAGCTGCATCCGCCGGTGATTACCGCCGTGCCGCGGAATACCAGCGCGCTGGCAATGACATTATCCGCACCGAGCAGGGCCTCAGCAGCATAGCCCTGTGCAAGGTGGCCCTGCAGGAAATGGGTTTTGCCGTCGGACCGCCCCGTGCGCCCATCGGCGAGGCTCCACCAGATGCAACCCAGCGGTTCCTCGATAAGCTGCGTGAACACAACATCCTGACCTGAAAAAACCTCCGGAGGCCGCCGAATGAACCGACATATCGCTGTTAGTTTGATGCTTTTTGTCTGTATCGCCGTCAGCAGCGCCGCGACCGTCGGGTATGTGGAGTACGCAGGTATTGAAAATCCTGCGGTTGATGACACCGACCCATGGGTCCATGCCCTGCGCGATGCGGGTCACACCGTCGAGCTGGTGACGACAACGCAGTTGCCCGACGCGCAGCGCATGGGTGATTTCTCCGCCCTGTATATGAATGGCGTCACCGCGTTGACGGAACCGGAGTTCTCCGCGCTGCAGCGATATGTCAGGTCAGGCGGATTTTTGCTCATGCAGGGCGCCAGCAACGCCACTGCTCTGGACAAAAGCGGACAACATCGCCTCGTCAAAGGCGAATACGCCTGGAAGATCATCTATCTCCAGGACGGCGCATGCCGCACCGGCCTGCTGCCGGCCACCGGAGCGGGCTCCAATACGAGACCCCTGAGTATCGAACGCATTCGCATCACCGGCGGCCTGGACGTCACAGAGGGCACACAGACGGGCACGGTCCTGCAGATGCCTCAACGACCAGGTGGAAAATCCTACACCTGTGCCACCCTGTATTATTTCGCGGCCACTGGCTCCCGCCCGGTTCTGTGGGGTCTCCCAGCGGCGGAGGATGATGAGCAGCCCGAGCCCGTCGCCCTCGCCGTTTACAACGAATACGGAATGGGCCGGTCGTTGTGGGCTACCTGCCCGCTCGCGCAAATGGCCGCAGACGGTGTTGATTTCGCCGAAACCATCGTCGCAAATATCATCACCATGATCGGTGACAACACCCCTCCGGAGCCCGCAGACTTGCAGCGGCTGCTGCCCACCATTGACGAGGTGAACGAAGACCTGAAAGCCTATGACACGGCCTTCAGGGGCGGGAAGGGCTATTCCGACAGCCCCGATTCCGGCGAGCTTGGGTGGGGCGAAGCCTCCCGGCTGCTGATGTACGTGAAGGCATGGGAGGTCTGCCGCGATGAATACTGGCTGGACCAGATCGTGGATCATTTCGACCGGATGATTGACAATCTCTCCGACCCCGATGAAGACGGATATCTCGGCTGGCAGACCATCACCTACACCGACGCCCTGGCGTGGCCGCAGCCGGGTGATGACAATGTCGGACAGGCCCGCATCGGCCCCCGGCTGGTGCGATCCCGCGCAAACACGGACGTCACCGGCCACACCTACCTCATCCGCTTCATCGAGCCGGACGCCTTCGAGGTCATAGACGCCAATACGCTCGAATTCGTCAACACCGGCCTGCCCTACAAATCCGGCGAGCCGATCGAGGCCATCCCCGGCATCAAAGTCACCATCACCGGCCAGCCGGTCAAGGGCGACGAGTTTCAGGTCCGCACACAGGCGGTCAAACCGACGGAATGGGTGGTTCACGACGGCACCGTCACCTACCCCATCGCCCTGTTCATCGAGCTGGTCAAAAACGACCCGGCGCTCTCTGACAAATATGGCGAGAAGGCCGATAGGTACGCCGATCTCCTGCTCGATAACTTCCTGAAAAAGTGGGATCACGTGTGGGTCGAGATTCCACCGGATATGGGTGTCTATGAATTCGAACCCCGACTCAGTGATCCGTATCTCCGCCAGTTCCCTCCCGAACAGTTCCCGGATGTCCGCCGCATCCTTCCCCACAATCAGTACCTCGCACTGGCGAGAACATTTGCGGTGATGGCCGATGTCGTGGAGGGGCCCCGTGCGGAAGACCTCCGCGAGCGTGCGGCAAAGATGGGGCGGTTCTTCAAAAGCAAGCTCCGCAAAACCGGCGAGGCCTATACCTTCGCCTACTCAGACGAGATCGAGGGAGTCTCCGAAAGCGCCGATGATTTCAGCCACGGCGGTCTGTCGCTGAGCTTTGCCGTCGAGGCGTACGAGCGGGGCCTGGTCTTCGATGACGCCGATATCGAGCGCTTCAGCCATACGCTTTTGGACCAGATATGGAACGGCTCGCTGGAGGATCCCAAATTCTCAAAACGCGTGGACGGCGAGGGAGAGCGGCAGGCGGATGTCACGAATTACTGGACGGATCTGACCGCACACAATGACGAGGTCTGGGAGTTGTTCTGGACCATCCTCCGCCAGCAGCCGGACGCACACGCCTTCCTCACCCTCTGGCACGCCCGCCCCGAAATCCCGGAGGAATAAGCAGGACCGAACCACATGCTGCCTTTGCGTTTTGCTCGAGGCTGCAGCGCCCGTATATTGCGCCCAGCACGTTTCAAAGCCAAGGAGGCTCCGGCGGGGCACGGGTCCCCGCCCTACAGAACGTCATGCCTTTTCGGCTCCGGCGGGGCACGGGTCCCCGCCCTACAGAACGACATGCCTTTTCTGTGGTTCATTGTGGGGCGCGGGCTGTGGAGATTGCGTTGTTCAGCAACAGTGTCTCATAAAAACTTTGCACTCACAGAAATGCGAATAAATCGCACCTTGGGCCCTGCCTTACACCTTTGATTCCGTGGCTCGGCCTGCGATTTGGTCGTTTGTTGTTCAAATCGCAGGTGGCGACATTGTTTGTCGCCAGCTTCCAGCCCGAGTCAGTCCCTTTCAGCGTCCCGAACACTTTTATGAGCCACTATTACCTTGTTCAGCATATCTCCGGGCGAAGCAGCACCGCGCCGGCCGCAATCTCTTGGCTCAAAAACCGGCGCCAACGACATGCCTTTTGTGCCGTTCACTGTAGGGCGCGGGCTTGTACCGCGCCGCCGTGCCTCTCTACACCCCGGTATCTCCTCCAGCGCGATATACGCCCTTATAGGTCATGAAATTTGCCTGATAACAGATAATCATCTGCGTCTTCACAAAGGCCTGCTCTCACTGGATTACGGCGTACATATTCAATCTTTTCTTGATACGCTTCCGCCGTACGCAGCAGATGGTCGTGAAATTCGCGCTGCCATATACGCCCCGATATTCCGTGGTTCCACGCCCTGCGGGTTGTGATGCTCTTGAAAGTTCCTATGAATCTGCTTAGCGTGTGGTGATCTTCGTCGGTTCTACAAAAGAAATGGATATGATCGGGCATCACAACATACTGCCCAATCTGCCACTGGCAGTCTTCCGCGATCTCGCCGAGCGTTTCTACGATCATCTGCGCCAGTTCGCCGGTTGCAAATAGGTTCTTTCTCCGGCGTACACATATCGTTATAAGGAAAATCGCTGGCTCCAGAAAAACCTCAGACAATCTCCGCACATGATCCCGTTGATGCTGTTTGTCATTCATGTCATGAAAGCTCATGAAGCCAGAACTCCTGCTTTCTCTGTATCTTTTTTGTGTTGAGATTGGGTTTTCAGGCCTGATATCCCAATGCATTAAAGGCTCCGGCGGGGCACGGGTCCCCGCCCTACAGAACGACACATAAACGGTCATTCGAGAAACAAAGGGGGCGTAACCCCCGCGATTTTTCACCCACCGGCCACGGCGTTTTTGATGTGGCGGATTTCGCCGATCTTTCCCAGTTCTTCCCATTCCACGAGCAGCAGATCAATCCGGAGGCTGCAGTCGAGGTGGCGGTGGGATTTGGCGTACTGTTTCAGTAGGCTGACGAGGCGGCGTGCCTTATCACGGCTGAGGGCTTCACGAGGGGTCAGCTCTCCGACGGGGTATGACTTGACTTCGATGGCGATGAGGGTGTCGTGTTTGCAGGCGATGACATCGAGCTCGCCGCGGCGGCCCGGTGCCCACCAGTTCGTCTCGATGATTCGATAGCCGTGCTTTTCGAGATACCACCGCGCGACTTTCTCACTGCGGCGGCCTTTTTCACGGGTTGAGGGAGCTTCGGCGGCGTTTGCGCCCTCCCAGCCGGGAGTGCGCTCGCGAAGAAATCGTCGCAGCCAGTTTCCGAACCTCTGGATCGGCTCCCACATATCAGGGATTGTCCTGCAGCTACTGTGCCGGCGTGTATATTCCCTTTTCGACGAGGTCGTTATAGATTTCTTCGGCTTTCTCAGCAGATTCAGCGGGTGCGAAAAACATCCTCATCTCGCTGTATTCATCCGTTTTTGCATCCACCCTGGGGCCGTACAGCAGGATGCTGCCGCCCATGAATTCACCAAAGCGGTCAGGGGACACCCATAGCAGACCCGGATTCTGCTCGTTCCTCGGGGCGAGCCACAACCAGTCCACCTTGCCGATATCGGAGTATTTGTTGTCCTTCCCGCTGCTCCATTCGCCCCTGCCCTCGGGCGTGACATAATAGGGACAGTTCAGCCAGCCCCAGTTGGGACCGATTGACTGTTTCTTATCCGAGATATTTATCGAGCGGGTCACCACCTGAAGCGCCGCGGTGTCGGGCCGGACGGTCAGCTCATATTCGATCTTCAGCACCCCTTCTACAGGCTCCTCGTCGAGGTTCTGGCAGTCGGCGGTTACCAGCACGGTTTTGCCGTCCGCGGCGTCTTTTGTTATTTGGACATCGGTGAAGCTCAGCGGATACAGAAAATTACCGGGCACGTTCGAGGTGAGCTTCGCCCACAGGCCGTTGGGAAGCTTGAGCTGTTCGGATTTGTCCGGCTGCAGGACATACTCCGTGGCTTCATTGGCCAGTGTCACCGTCTGCTTGTCATCTGCCACGGAGACCCCGAAGATGTTGAAGCGGATCGGCTTTTGCAGGATGTTTGTCAGGGGAGCGAGGTCGGAGACGCTGAAGAGACCCTCGTAGGCGCCGGGGGTGAGACCGGAGATGTTCACCACCAGTCGTGCAGACTTATTTGGTGGCCCGATATCACCCGGGTCTATCTGGATATCAACATCCGGCCGGTCATACAGCTCAAAACGCAGGCTGTCGGGCGAGAGCGGATTCTTCGCGTCGCTGGCGGCCACAATCACCTCCGCCGTCTCTCCGCCAAGCGTTCCCAGGTGCAGCGAGGGCAGCGAAACGGGGCGCGCGTTGCCGTTGACCTTCAGACCGTTAAGCTGCGGGGGTTCGGTGTCGTCCAGCACCATCCACTCCGGCTTGTTGATGACCAGCAGCGCCTCCCCGTTGGGAGCGCTTTCGGGGGTGATATGGATCTTCAGCCGCCCGTCTTCCACGGGCGCATCCATGCTCGCCCAGCTCCCGTCGGCGGCCTGGTAGTAAACCGGCTCACTCAGCGCTACTGCCACGCTCATGGACATAATGGTGAATACGATCAGGAACCGTTTCATGCCGCTCCATCCTTTTCAACTGCTGTGAACGATCTCGACAGCCAGGCAGGTTACTGTGGGGCCCACATCTTGCGGTCAATGATGCTGTCCTCTTTCTCGCCGAATTCCTTCGCCATCTGCTGCTCAGAAACCTGTCGGAAATCGCACCGATCAATGAGCTCTTTACGCAACTGCAGCCACTCGCCCAGGCTTTCGGCCTCCGCGCCCTGCCGGGAGCCACTGATACGTACTCTCAAAAGTGGCGTGTCCTCTCCCGCCTGCACCAGCAGCCGGTGGCGGTTGTTCAACACTCCCCACGTCGTAAGCTGCACGAGGGCGGTGATGTCATCCCACCTGATAAAGCGCCGGTATCCGGTCCAGCTTTGCACCACAATGCCTGCATCGCAGGTCCCCACCATGCTGTTGCGATTCACCAGAATCGAAACCAGCGCGTACAGCATCAGAAAAAGCACCAGGGGGGCCAAAAACAGCAGGGCAATCAGCATGTGGTCCATGGTGGTTTCGCCGGACAGAAGAAGGATGATCCCGAAAATGGTTACACCGGCCAGCATCACGGCGACCGTGGCACGCCAGTATCCCCCGGCACCCGTCCGATACACTGTGTCACAATCGGATATCTCGCGCTCGTGCGTCACCGCCATATCACTTCCATATTCGCGTCTCGGTGTGCTGCAGGAGGTTGGCTGCGTGCGCCCAGAAATCGGGTGCCATCGGATGAGCCTCGGTGAGATCTTTTCTCTTTACGATCTCGTCGCGGAGGTCTTCGAGCGATTCTGCGGGCTCATAATGGCTGTAGCCGATATCCACCGCCCGGGTATGATCGCCCATATTCACGTGAATGCTGAGCGTGTAGCCATCGCCCACGAGAGTGCCGATCCGGTGTCTCCAGACTACCGCCCTGATGTCGTCCCACCGATACCATTTCTCCCGCCGAAGAAAATCCCGCACCAGCAGTCCGCTTTCGTCGGCAGCGACCCTGTTGTTGCGCTCCCGCAAGCCGAATAGCAGGGCAAGCGCAAAGAGTGCCACGACGAGCACGGCCACGATCACCAGTGCATCCACAACAAACGGCGACAGCGGTGCCTCCTCGCGCCAGACCAAAACGGTTCCCCTGTCGAATATCACGAGCCCGACTGCCATGGCTGTCAGAGCCAGGGGCAGCGTGCCCACCAGTCTCTTTGCCTGCCGCACGCCGCCGCCCCCGGTTTCATAAATTTTCCCCTGCGCCGCGACCTCATCCAGCATCATTTCGCTCCTCGTCGCCGGCGATGTCCGGATAGCTGTAGCGGGCGGCGATGGGCATCCTGCGGCCGGTCCCGAAGGCCTTCGTGGTGACCCGAAGCCCTGGTGCCGCCTGCCTGCGCTTGTACTCATTGTGGTCAATCTGCCGAACCGTCCAGGCCACCGCCGACGGGTCCAGCCCCCGGGCGATGATCTGTTGTGGCGCAAGATTCTCCTCCACGTACAGCTCGATAATCTCGTCCAGGACCGGATACGGCGGCAGGGTGTCCTGGTCGGTCTGATCCGGCTTCAGCTCCGCCGACGGGGGCTTGTCAATAATCGCCTGTGGAATGATCTCGCCCTCCCGGTTGATATGCCCGGCGAGATCATACACCAGACCCTTGGGCACATCCGAAAGCACCGCCAGCCCCCCGGTCATGTCGCCGTACAGCGTACAATATCCCACCGCCAGCTCGCTCTTGTTGCCCGTGGAAAGCACCAGGTGCCCCCGCTTGTTCGATATGGCCATCAGGATATTGCCACGGATGCGCGCCTGGATATTCTCCTCGGCGGTGGTCATATCGTCAAGGCTCAAAAACTCGTCCATCCCGTCAAGGTACGCGTGGAACATCGTGCTAATGGGAATGACTTCAAAATTTATACCCAGATTGTCGGCCAGCTCCTGCGAATCGGTGATGCTGCCCTTTGAGGAAAAATCCGACGGCATTGACACCGCCAGCACATTCTCGGCCCCGAGGGCTTCTGCGGCCAGCGTCACGGTGAGCGCCGAATCGATACCTCCCGAAAGCCCCACTACGACCCGGTCGAAACCGCATTTGCGGGTGTAATCCTTCACTCCGAGCACGAGCGCATCGTGAACCGACGCGACTGGATCTTCGGGTTGAAACGGCTCTTTTCCCCCACTGTCGGACGTATCGAACGTGGCGGCCGCCTCCTCGAACTGTGGCAGGATCGCCACCGGCCGCCCTTCGGCGCCCAGGCACATACTGCCGCCATCGAAGACCAGCTCATCGTTGGCCCCCACCTGGTTGGCGTAGATAATCGGCAGGCCGCAGGAACGGGCATGAGTGCTGAGAAGACGGAAGCGCGTCTCATCCTTACCGGCGTGAAAAGGCGATGCGGAGATATTGATGAGCAGGCTCGCGCCTTTTGCAGCCAGCTGTGCCATGGGATCCTTTTCATAGACCCGATCTTTCGGCCAGAAATCCTCGGCGTTCCAGGCGTCCTCACAGACCGATATCCCCAGCATCTCGCCCTTGAACTCGACCGGCTCGACCGATGGAGCCGGGTCGAAATAGCGGTCCTCGTCGAAGACATCATACGTGGGCAGAAGAGATTTATGGCGTATCGCCAGGATCTCCCCGCCATACGCAAGGGCTGCTGAATTGTATAGCCCCCGCCCCTCGGCATCTCCGGTCGGCCACGGAACGCCGAACAGGACCCCCATATCACCGAAATCGCCGGTTGCGGCGGCTATCTCCCTGGCGGCATCCTGCGCCTGGTGGATAAACGATTGACGCAGCAGGAGATCGCGCGGCGGATACCCGACTACCGACAGCTCCGGGAACACGACCAGATCCGGCTGCTCTCCTGCCGCTCGCTCGACAGCCTCAATGATGCGGCGGGTGTCATTTTCGATATCTCCGACTATTGGATTCAGCTGCACGACGGTGACTCTCATGGCCCGCTGCTCCTGCCTGTGCATCTGTGATGCCTGCAATCGTTGGATCCCGCTTACATCTTCGTTACAGCGGTCGGGATCGCAGTGTCCGATGTCATGTATGAGCACGAGTTTTCAATGGAAAGTGGGAGAAACATGCGAAAGGCTCTTATCGGTTTGATTGTGATTGTCTCGGTCAGCGCGGCCCACGCGACACTGCCCCCTGAATGGTCCGAATGGCTCCCGGCCCTGACCCGGCAGCCGGACTTTTATTCGCACTGGAGCGATCTGACCTTTCACGCCGCCCTGTCTCACCGCCCTCCGGCGGAAGCGACCAATGCACCTCATGTATTCGCGGATCAAGAGGGGCGAACCTGCCACATTCAGGTTGAATACGACGAGCGGGCGCCCGTGGAAATGCCGGTGCTGCATCTGACAGACTGCTATAGTGCCGGGCGTCATATTGACCCGCTCCGCGGCCGTGTGACCATGCATGCAACCCTGTTCCCGGACGCCCCGCCCCACGGTATATACGACCTCACGGGGCTTCCAGATGTCGGCGCCTGCATGCTCTCGAAGGCGCTCACGGACGCACGAGCGGCACTGCATCAACTGCTGTCTGATCCGCGAGTGACACGCGCGTGTGTGGGAATCGTCGGAGAGGGGTTGGGCGGAGCCGTCGGAGTCGCCCTCTCAGTCCTGGAGCCGGACCTGGTGGCCTTTGTGGCCTCTCACCAGCCGGTCCCGGGCTTTCATTTCCTCCCCGACGGCACCCGTGCAGACAGCGAGGCGGTACTGGAGCCGGTGCAGAGACTGCCATCAGCGGTTCGGAAACACGGCCATTTCGCCGACAGCCTGACGTATTTCGATTTCTATAACTTCGCCCCCGAGGTGCGCCGGCCGACCCTTGTTACCCTGGGGCTCGACGACGAAGTGGCCACTCCCGAGCAGGTCCTTTCCATCTACAACCGCCTGACCTGCCACAAGCGCCTGGAGGTGCTCGAAGGTGCGGGGCATCTCGACGCCGCCAGTCGTACGCAGTTTCTGTCTCGCTCCCGGGCGTGGCTTTCGGACCTGGGCTTTTGTGAACCGTCCGACGAGGTCCCGCAGCCACCCGACCTGACGCTCGACTTGCCCAAGTATCGCTTTTTCGGCAGATGACGGCCACTCGCAGATGTGCGTCTCTCATAAATGCTGCGGGGCGGCCAAAAAAGACCGCCCCACCGGGTTTGGAGTTTCAGCTTCTTTCACCGCCGCCGCTGTGCGATCAGCTCGACTCAAGCTCTGCGCGGTTGGCGGCCACCTTGTGAAATGCCTCCACGATGTCGTCCATGTCGAGGTTGAGATACTTCGCGGTTGTCGAAATGTC
>JBKHJK010000035.1:0-10132 GCA_046538215.1 Armatimonadota bacterium | reverse complement strand
TTATAGCCCCCTCATACCATTTGTCAAGCCGAGAACCGCTTTTTGCTGAACTTTCTCCCCTGCAACCACAACTGCAGGCGGAAATCCACTGCCGACCTGCTTGACTAATCACTCCGCCTGCCATATACTTCGCCCCGTAGCATCTCCCCGCCGAATACCTGCCTTGCAGCCGGAGTGATATGATGGGCGCCATGCGCGGTAAGCCGCTCAGTGAAGACCGTGAAGTCAGACGCAAAATGCTTGCAATCCTGCGGGTTTTGTCCGGCACACAGGAGCCGCTGGGCGCCCGGGCCATCGGGCGAGAGCTGGAGGAAATGGGCATTGAGCTAAGCGAGCGGCAGATTCGATATCATCTTCAGTTCATGGACGAACGAGGGCTCACCAGGGCCGTCGGCAATGCGGGGAGGGTGCTTACCGATTATGGCCACCAGGAAATGGACAGCGCCCTGGTTACTGAAAAAGTCGGCTTCGTTGCCGCGCGGATCGAACGTCTCGCCTACCTGACCACCTTCGATACCAAAAAGGGTGAGGGCGAGGTCATTTTGAACGTTTCACTGGTGCCACAAAAGCAGCTTGATGAGGCCCTTTCAGTGGCGACAGAGGTCATGGATGCAGGCCTGTGCATGAGCGACCTGGTCATCGTGGACGACGACGGCAGTGAGTTCGACATTGACCTTCCCGAAGACATGGTCGCCGTCGGCACCGTCTGCAGCGTGACCCTCAACGGCGCGCTTTTGCATCACTACATCCCCGTAAAATCCATTTATGGCGGTCTTCTGCAGATTCATGACAGGGAGCCGCTGCGGTTCGTTGAGCTGGTCAGCTACGAGGGCACCTCCATTGACCCGCTGCACATCTTTATCGCCTCCGGACTGACCTCCACCTGGAAGGCCGCACAGGAGGGCAACGGAATGGTTGGCGCTGGCTTCCGCGAGCTTCCGGCACCGGCGGTATCTGAGGCGCTGGAAGTCATCGAGGCAATGAAGGAGTATCGCCTGGGCGGTGTGATGACGGTGGGGTCTCCCGGACAGCCGCTTCTGGATATCCCGGTGGGGCGCGATCGCGTCGGGCTGGTGGTTATCGGAGGGCTGACACCCATGGCCGCCGCCTCCGAGCAGGGCATTGATGTAGAGCATCACGCCATGTCCGCCACATGCCAGTACTCGCACCTGACACCGATCAAAGACCTCTGAGACAGCATCCGATAGTCAGGAATGAAGCTTCATCTACCAGGCGTCCCCTGTATGCATCTGCCGACAGGAATCGCAGTACACACGTCACTGCTCCACGCCAGATATCTCCCCGTCTCTCACCAGTTTCTCGTCGTCGTATCTCCAGCGCGAATCACCGCCATCGGCTCCAAGCACGCGTTCAATCTGTGCTCCCGGCACGTGATTTGATGATTCGATGGTATGAAGGCGTGCCGGCAGGTGGAGCTGCCGAAGCCGCTGTCTGACGGCCGGAATCATCGTCTCCTTCATGACACCCACAGGGCCGCTTACAGCGACAACCGCCGGCGAAATCGCAAGGAAACGAATGTTTTCCGTGCTCACGGCTTCCGTGACGCCACGGAGACCCCGGTGGAGTCTGCGAAAGTCATCGAGAGCCTGGACGTATTCCAGCATCCCGCAGGGGCTGGGCTCAATTGGCACCTCCGCCAGGCCGTCCGGACAGTCCTCCCGCCCGTACCAGATCTCCTTCCATGTCGCAATACGCCCGGATGCGGCGGTCTGTGCGGCCTGTGTCAGATCCTGCGGGACCGTTATGATAAGCGTTTGAAGCGGCTTTGCTTGCTCATTGAACGCCCGGGGAACATCAGGCTGCTGATCGGCCGATGAGCCTTCGATTGTCTCCCTCCGCACGCTGGATGTAGTTTCTGGAACGGTTCGCTCTGCGCTGACCGAAGAAAGTGTCTGGACGGTGATTTGCAGGTCCGCAGCGGCGGTGGAGTTAGAGAAGCGCTCCGCCGCCTCGATCACGTCATCCGGCCGATCCCACAGCCAGATGAGGCTGCGTCCAACGGAGAAGTCAAACGGGTTCGCCTCCACCGACATTGCCGGAGACAGTCCGGGCGGAAGCTGCTGGACGGTATTTGTAAAGACACATTCGCGCAGGCGGGTCAGGTCTTCGGTGTCCCATGTCTCATCCCACACAGCGGCAGGGGATGGCTCGATAGTGACGAGGCTGAAGGAGAAGTTGCGTTCAAAGCCGCCGAGAAAGATCACCGGGCTTTCGGCACGCGGGTGATTTCGCAGGAAGCGCCAGACGAGACAGAATAGCGCCCCTGTCAGGCGGTTGTGCGTTCCCAGGCACAGATGCGGCAGGTAATTGGTGTGAGGATATGAGGCCATAATGTGCTGCACCCCAAGAGCCGCCTCAACTCCCGGCGGTTCATCGCCCGAGAGCTCATTGACCAGACGCTGTGTCAACTCTGCCGCCCTGTCCGCGGTCCACACCACGGGCTCTCCATACAGGGGCGCTCCGATTGGCGGCCAGAGAGCCTTCAGTGTCTCGATATACCGGTCATCCGCCTCGAAGGGAATGGCCATGGCGATACTCTTCTGGAGCCGGTCGGCGAGAATGAGGCTGCGCCGCCGGAACGGTCCAGAACGGGGGCTTCCCTTGTGATGTGTGGCGATAATCGCTGCCAGCTCATCACCAACCAGCGGCAGGAGCGCCTCCCGGAGAAGCTCGTGGCGGCTCCAGCGGCCGGCTTCATTGATCTGCACTTTGCCGATATCATGAAGGAGCGCACCGATGAGCCACTGCTTCAGCGGTGCGCTTTCTGCATTCACGTATGCGGCCTCCTGTAGATGTCACATACACGACCGCAGTCCCGATGTTATTCCGCGGCCTGGAGTGTCTCGATAATAACGGGCGCCATCAGACCGTGGTCGTTCAGATAGTATTCATAGCGCCAGCCGGGATTGTTGGGATCAAACGAACCCGGCCCCGTCCATTCCTCCCACTCGGTATGCAGGGGGCCGAGGATATTTTTGCGGCCCCCGATGACTTCCAGCCGCACCTGATTCTCACCCGGCTCCAGCCAGTCGGTGATGTCAGCCTCGAAGGGCGCCCATGGAAGGACCGCCGTCTCATCTCCGACGTGCACCGCGACACAGGTTGCAGACACCTCCGGCATCTTCACCCGGCAGCGCTGGCCGTCCTCGGGCTTGGACACCGTGATAACGTATTCGACCGCTGCGCCGTAGAAATCCAGCCCCTGCCCGACCCAGGAGCCAGTGTCAATAGCATCGGGACCGGCCACGATGGTCATATTGTCCGGTGTAGGCGCATCTGCAGTGCATTCGACACCGAAATCGCCGACCAGGTACATGTTCTCGATCTCCATATCCGGGCGGTAATCGAAGGTGAGCACAATCTCGTTGTCACCGGTCACCAGGTGCTGCGCGATATCGAGCGTCTTTATGTCTTCATCAACCCACCAGCCATCCACCTCGCTCACCTCGCTGTCGTTGACGGAGACCTGAAAGTCCTCGGGCCCCTCCATTGCGAGATGACAGGATGATGGTATCTCTGTAATGTGGAAGGTCCGGCGGAGCTGGCAGCGGTCGCGTTCGGCAGTGTCCACGGCACCCGTGGCGTACAGGTACCACGGCTGGTGCTCGCGACCGAGCCGCGTGCCCAGGCCGTACCGGGCCCGGATCTGCTCATCGGCCTTCAATGTCGGGACCGATTCGGAGAACTCTTCATCACCGACACGGTATTCGCAGTAATCCAGCGGCATGGTATTCGGCTCGGTCAGCTCGATATCGTAGGGCCCGGCAATTTCCTGTGTCTCGATGACCTCGGGTTCCACCGCCGGCTCATCTGCGTCAGGAACCTTCATCCCCAGGGTCAGCAGCGCCGAACCCGTGGGATCGAGGGTCAGATCGAACTCCACGCCCCCCTCGGTCTCCTGTGCGCGGATGCGTTTTTTGTCACCCGTGAGGGGATCCCAGAGTATCACGGGCGCTTCGGCCCGAACGCTCACATGCACCCGGTGGGGCTTTTCTCTTTCGTGAGTGTCAATGAACAGGAGCTGCCCATCCTCGATCTCCCGCAGCATGATCCAGCAGCTTTCATCCTGCCCTCCACGGCAGGTGATCGAAACGCGGCGGTCGAGGATCTGGTCCACCGCCGCTATATAAACGGGTCTCTCATCGGTGGCTGTGTGCGCGGCGCCGGCCAGGATGTGAGCGGCGTCAGATGATTCGCCGTCCACAAGATCCGGAGGATCGCCGATAAACAGCACGTCACCGCCGGCCTGGATGAACGCATCGAGCAGTTGTATGGTACTGTCGCGCAGCGTCACAGCGGGTGGCACAATCACCAGCCGGTACTCCATCTCGCCCACGGACAGACGGTTGCCCTGCACGGTGGCGTACTTCTGCAGGAGCGCTTCATCACCGTAGTCCCAGTCGTGGTGCTGTCCGCTGAGGGCGTAGATAATCTCGTCGAGCATATCCTGCTGGTACTGCAGGTCGTAATGTCCCGGGTTTTTCTCACCTGGCAGCAGACCCCAGGCGGTTTCGACCGGATGAATGAGCAGGACATCCCTCACCGCCCGGCCCTGTGTCAGCATAAAAGCCAGTCGCCCGAAATAATCTTCGACGGCGTTGTAATACTCCCACCACGGGCTGTGATGCAGGATGCTGGCCGGGTAATCGCGCTTGGCTCCACCGGCGAGGCTGTAATGTGAAAGATGCGGGCAGCGGAAATTCACGCCACACGCGAATTGCCAGTCACCGATGAATTTATGCCCTTCCAGCGGCCAGTCCCAGCCGGTGCAGCCGTACAGCTCGCTCAAAACACGCTCTTTGCCAAGCTGACTGGCCACCGAGCTGCACTGCTTCGCCGTCGTCAGCTCCCGGTTCTGGTCGCGGAGGTTGTCAATACCCGGCCACTGCATGTGCTCATAGTGCTGCATCACCGAGCCGCTTGCGTGGCACTGCCCGACGAGATCCTGCTCTGAAAGCATGTGTCCCGTCAGAGCGATGTCGTGCTCGCCACACCACTGCCCGATCTGCTGCGTGAATGCTTCAACGAACAGCTCACCGATAAGACGGTGATAGTGCTGGCGGGGAAGCGAGAACGGACTGTCGGCGATCTGATAGGTGATTTCCGGCAAATGATCGAGCAGGTCATACCCGAAGCGCTCGGAAAACTCCTGCGGAATGCGTCCCGTCCACGGCACCTGCCGCTGATCGTCACTAACCCGATACACCTGTGCGCCGTAGCTGGGTTCATCGGTGAAGATTGAGGGAATCAGTGAGCCGAAGTCGTCGCCGTACCGCTCGGCGTACGCCTCGTGGGTGACGCGGATGAATTCGGCGACGGCGTCGGGATTCATGGTGTCGAGGTAGCCACCGTCATTGGTCCAGCCGCTCGGCTCCTGCGGATGCACCCGAAAAACCATCACCCGCCCCTCGGCCTCTGACGGGTCTTCCAGGCGGGCGTACGACGCGATCTTGCCATCATCATTAAACTGCATCTCGAAGACGGCGAGCGCATCGTCCACGGTGGCCGCGTCTTCGATTGTCGCCTCGAGATAGTGGATGCGGTATTCGGGATGATTGCGTGTGACGATTCCTCCGGCAGGGCCCGAAGGCCAGCGGTCTTCATCGTACAGATCGGGGCGCATTTGAAGCTCACGCCCCTTTGCGACACAGGCGCTGACACACTCGAACCACTCATCGGAGAGATATGGTGTCTTCAGGCCGTAGCGGCTGTGCATGAAAAAGCCGCCGAGACCCGAATCGTGCATGCTCTGCACCTCGTCCTGCAGGCGCTGTGGATCAAGCCGGGCATTCCAGGACCAGAACGGCGCGCCCCGGTATATCGCAGGTGGAGTATTCCAGGTTTCGTCGAATTCAGTGCGGTTGTCCATGTCTCATTTCACCTTTTTCGCTGTATAATGGACCGCGCCCCGCTGCTTCAGGGGCCGTTACATGTAATAATATGCCGCCCCACCTGTGAATTCCTCCCTCCTTTGCCGCTTCGCGCCGATAATCCCGGCAGCGATGAGGCCACCGCGCGCGGCAAAAACGCGCATAGTGTGCTGCGCCGGGTCTGCCTATCGCCGCGTATGAGGCCTGGCCCGCCGATAGGCCTTTGCACAACATCATGACCGTGTTACAATGATCTCATTATGACTGAGGATGAAAGTCGGGACAATGAACCGCTGAATATCGAGCTGGATGACCTCGATGATGAGCCTGATCAACAGCCAGCACCTCCGGTGTCAGACGATGCCTCCGGCGACCGGCTGGTCATTGATATGGAGGATCTTGACGCGGATACAGGCCCTGCTGCGCCTCCGGTGTCTTCCGGGCGCTCGTATCCCGCGGTGGGAGGAGCTTCGTCGGCGGATCTGCAGGCAAAGGCAAAATCGAAGAAGGGCGCCGTTGAGGCGATCTTCGGCAACCTCATGCTGCAGATGTTCATCGCTGGCCTCATCGGTGGCTTTCTGGCGTGGCTGATCAATGAGCCGTGGACACATGATGAGCCGACCACCCGCGACCAAATCACCAGCATCTACATCCAGTCAATCATCTTCTTCGGCATTGTCGGGGCGCTCGTCGGAGCCGCGCTCGGAGCTGTCGAAAGTCTCCTGACCGGCGCGTATATGAAAATGCTTCGTGACGGCGCCATCGGTCTCGGTCTCGGGGCCCTCGGCGGAGCAGCAGCCGGCTTCATCGGCCAGTTTGCATACGCCTCGATCGGCGGCGGGCGTTCAGGGATCGCAATGCAAATCATCAGCCGGACCATCGGCTGGGCGCTGGCGGGAATGGCCATCGGCCTCGCACAGGGCGCCAGGTATATGAACTTCAACCGCCTGCTCAACGGCTTCATCGGGGGCGCCGTGGGCGGATTCGTCGGCGGATTGCTGTTTGACGTCATCGCCACCGTCGTCGGTGGGGCCGAAATCAGCCGCCTCATCGCTCTCGTTGTCATCGGTGGAGCGACCGGCGCCGCCATCGGGCTGCTTGAAGAGGTGCGCAAGGAAGCCTGGCTCAATATCATTGACGGGCCACTGATCGGCAAGGAATTCATCCTCTACCAGCAGCAAACCACCATCGGCTCGGCCGGCTACTGCGATATCCCGCTGCTGAAGGATCCCAACGTCGCTCCGGAACATGCACGAATTGTCATGCAGGGCAATGCAATCCGGCTCGAAAACCTTCTCGATCCTCCGGCTGTCCTTGTCAACGAACAACCTGTTTCTCAGCACGCCCTCTCCAACGGTGACTTCATTCACATCGGTTCGACCGTGTTCCAGTACAACGACCGTGCCATCGATTCACCAGGTGCCTGATCGTCTCACAGGCGACGCGCACCTTTGAGCACAAAAACGCTGTGGGCCCGGGGCTGTGATGGCTTTGGGCCTGTATTTTATGTCTGGTGGAGGCCAGGGACAGCTTTGTAGATTCTGTCCGCGGCGAAGAAAGCCGACAGGCCGTGCCACATCATATCAACAGGAGAGGGAGAGGCAGCGATGGTGGCGAGACGAATGGCTGTTTTGCTGGCAGGTGTCTTGCTGTTGCTTGTGGTGGGCTGTGCACGACACTACGACGATGAGGAATACGAAGCGTGGGCGAAAACGTGGGATGCGCAGGTCAAAGACTGGTACGGCGAGGAGGCAGAAGCATTTTTCGGGCGAGGGTGGATTAAGACGAACGAACATATATCATTAGAGTGTTTTGTGCTGTCCGGATGGGAAAAACCGGGGTCAGGCTCTACCTCCGCCGCCAGCAGAAATAGAATAGCAGACTTGATGCAAGATCGGGAATCGCCCGTGGTCCGTGTGATAGCACCCAGAGGATGGTTGAAGGGCGAAGACGCCGTGAAACTGGCCGAACTGACCGCACAATCACTCGCCACGGCCCTTCCCAGGCACAGGAGACTGACGATCAAAGTGTATGAACCACTGGATGAAGGATATTTGAATCTCCTGTATTTCGGTGATTATTGACAGGATGTATGCAGCAGGCTCCGGCAGCCCGACAACAGAACGCCAGGGATGACGTTTTGTCCGGCCACATGCGCACTATCTTTTGCATCATTGCAGTGTTGTCACCATTGCATGAGTCTCTCGATGATCCGCTTCGGTGCAGCGAGGAGTAAAGACTCCTGTGTGGACAGAGGAGGGGAATCGCCCACAGGCGTCGAAATAGCCTCCTCAGGCGTTGTGCAATATCATGCCGGTGAAATGTGATTCATGATGCCACAAAGACCGAATTTTCTCGTCATAATGACCGAGCAGCACCGTGGTGACTGCCTCAGCATCGAAGACCACCCCGTCCTGCTGACACCCAACATGGATCAGATTGCCGGATCAGGCGTGCGGTTCCGGAGGGCCTACTCCACGTGTCCCACCTGTATCGCCACGCGCCGGTCCTTCCTTTCCGGCCAGCACCCGGACACCCACGGGATGGTCGGCTATAAGAGCCACGTCGAATGGGATGCACCGCCGACCATGCCGCAGGTGCTGGGAGAGATGGGCTACCACACCTACTGGGCCGGGCGCAGCATCCACCAGCACCCGCCACGGAAGCGCTACGGCTTTGATCACATGGTTCTGGGCGGCGCGGACGGCGATTACCGGGAATGGCTGGAGCGCAATACCGGTGAAACGGCCGGTCGGCATTTTGGAGCCGGGCCGATGCACAATGACTGGACCGCTCGCCCGTGGCACCTGGACGAGGAGCTCCATCACACCAACTGGACCATCGCACAGGCGCTGGAGTTTCTGGAAAAACGCGACCCGTCGTGTCCGTTCTTCTTATGCGTGTCGTTTCTCGCAGCCCATCCGCCCCTGACACCGCCCGCCTTTTACATGGAACGGTACCTGCGGCAGGAACCGGTGGAGCCCCATATAGGCGACTGGGCGGAGCCGCCTGAAAACCGCGGCCTCGGGCTTGACATCGGTGGCACTCGCGTGCAGCTCGAGGGCGAAAAACTGCAGTCCGCGCGTGCGGGGTACTACGGTCTCATCAACCATGTGGACGACCAGCTTCGGCGCCTGCTTAGCCCCGTCGTGGGCGTCCGCAGGCAAACAGGGGATAACACCATCGTGATATTCACGAGCGACCACGGCGAGATGCTGGGAGACCACTATATGTGGCACAAGCGCGTTCCGTACGAGGGCTCGGCCAGGGTGCCATTTCTGATCAGCGCACCGCCCCGGTTCGAGGTTGACGCCGGACGAGTCATTGATGCTCCCGTATGCCATGAGGACATCATGCCCACGGTGCTGGATATGGCGGGTGCTGATATTCCCGACACCGTCGAAGGTCGAAGCCTGCTTCCCATGATGCAGGGGGAGGAGCCAGAGTGGCGAGATGACCTGCACATCCAGCACGCGCCCATTCACCACACGCTCACCGACGGCAGGCAGAAGTATATCTGGTGGGTAAACGACGGGCGCGAGCAGCTTTTCGACCTCGTCAATGACCCCAACGAGCTGCACGACCTTGCGCCGACGGCTGAAGGAAAGCAGAAGTTACACCCCTGGCGGCGGCGTTTAATTGAGAAGCTGAGGGATCGTCCTGAGGGCTTTTCAGATGGCGAAAAGCTCATCGCGGGCCGGGATTTTCCCTCTGCTTTGCCCCACGCCGGGAAGGTAGATCCGAACGCGCAGCGAAGAAGGATTCGATAAAGGACGTACACTGCGTTATATTGAATTGAAGGAGGTCGGATGATGAGAGGACGAGGTTTTACGTTGATTGAGCTGCTGGTGGTCATTGCGATCATCGCCATACTGGCCGCCATTCTCTTCCCCGTATTTGCAAGGGCGCGCGAAAAAGCCCGGCAGACGGCCTGCCTGAGTAACGTGAAACAGCTCGGTCTTGCCATGCACATGTACATCCAGGATTACGACGAGAAATTTCCCGGTCGTGCGGCGACGACACACTACCCGCCATGGGATCACCCGTGGAGCTACTGGTACAAAGTCATTGAGCCATACGTGAAGAATGAACAGCTTTTTGTTTGTCCCAGCGAGAATAAGACCCCGACGAGCTACGGGTATTCTCTTGCCAGCGAGCTTGGTGTCAACAAATCCATGGCGCACGTCGAGCACCCGGCCACGATGGTGATCATCACCGAAAGCTCCAACGCGCCATGGGCC
>JBKHJK010000034.1:0-10283 GCA_046538215.1 Armatimonadota bacterium | reverse complement strand
GATATGCTCCATGGCCTGCGCCCTGGGGGAAAGCCCGCTGACACCGCGCTCCCCACAACCGCAAACTTTGCTCTCAATCTTCTCTGGTACATTATGACTCTCCTGCCTCTGATAATAGACGGGGCATCTCCGCCATATAATGGCACGCCCGGAGATCCTCCGGGAGCGTGGGAGGCACCTGAACAGTGCAGGCGTGCTCTGTAACACTCAGAGGCTGAGCGTGCCGAGCCCGCGGCGTCGGATATGTCAAACAATCGCAGATGACAGAAGGGATATTTCAAGCAGAAGCGAAGGTATCTGTGTTGACGTGAAGGGAGATTGTGGGAAAGACCGGGCGCTTTCAGCCTGGTTTGGACAATACTTCGGCTACACACACTTTGCAGCAATATATCTGCTGCAGCAGTACAGGAGGGTATTATGAGCGAGAAAACGACATTTGCACTGTTTTTCGGCAACCGCGGTTTCTTCCCCCCGGAGGTTATCGCCGATGCCCAGCAGGAGATTAAGGGACGGCTGGATGAGTTGGGGCATGACTACATCTCCATGGACAAGAGCCTGACGCAGTACGGCGCAGTTCAGACCCGGGAGGAGGGCCAGATGTACGCCAACTTCCTCCGGGAGCATGAAGGGGAATATGGTGGCGTGATCCTGAGCCTCCCTAACTTCGGTGACGAAAACGGCGCCCTGGCCGCCTTCAAGAGCTGCGAGGTCCCCATCTATATCCAGGCGTATCCGGATGAGATGGACAAAATGGCCCCGGCGCTGCGGCGTGACGCCTTCTGCGGCAAATTCTCCATCATGGACGTGTTTTACCAGGCGGGTATCACCTTCACCGCACTACAGCCCCATACCGTCTTACCGTCCAGCGACCGCTTTGCCGCCAACATTGATCACTTCGACCGCGTGTGCAGGGTGTACAACGGCATGAATGATATAACTGTCGGTGCCATCGGTGCCCGCACAACCGACTTTAAGACCGTGCGCATTGATGAGCTGGCCCTGCAGCGCAACGGCATTCTCATGGAGACACTGGATTTGTCCATGATCTTCGCACGGATGAACGAGCTTGATGACGGGGCACAGGAGGTCCAGGCAAAACAGGAGCGCCTGGCGGATTACACCAACTGGGACCAGGTGCCCTCCGAGGCCTTCAACACCCTCGTGAAGCTCGGTGTGGCCATTGACCAGTTCGTGGAGGAGTACGAAATGGATGCCGTCGCCATCCGCTGCTGGATCGAGATGCAGGAGCAGCTCGGTGTCTCGCCATGTGTGCTCATCAGCGAGATGAACGACCGCGGTATCATCACCGCCTGTGAGGTTGATATCGGCAACGCGCTGGCGATGCTCGGGCTGAGCCTGGCCTCCGGCAATGTGGCCACAGTGCTGGACTGGAACAACAACTATAAAGACGTTGATGACAAGTGCATCCTGTTTCACTGCGGGCCGGTTCCCAAAAGCATGATGCTCTCACCCGGGCAGGTCACCGACCACAGCATCCTGAAAAACTCCGTCGGTGAGGGCAATGCGTATGGCCCCGTCCAGGGCCGCATCCAGCCGCTGCCCTTCACCTTCAGCAGCATTATGACCGAGGAAGGCCGGATCAGGGCGTATATCGGCGAAGGGCGCTTCACCGAAGACACAATCCCCGACGATTTCTTCGGCTGCGCCGGAGTTGCGGAGATCGAGAACCTCCAGAGCGTCCTGCAGACCGTGGGATATCAGGGGCACCGCCATCACGTCAGCGTCACCCCCGACCATGTGATGGCACCGGTCTTTGAGGCATTTGTACGCTACCTGGATTATGATGTGACGCCGGTCTGAGGCCCGGCGGGTGTTTGCCGACCAACTGTGAGCCGGGCCGTCATGCATGCTGCACTGGCGGCCCGGCTTTTTGCATCCAGCCAAGCGGGAGTGGATCCATTGTGAGAAAAAGTGTGGCCGTATGCATCATATCACTGGCCGTGTTTGCGCTGTCGGCCATCGCGCAGATTACCGACTGGACCTACTACGACAGCCGGGGCGGTGACTGGGAAATCGCCGACGTGGAGGTGCCGGTGGACAATGACGGTATCGTGACATTCACACGGCAGGAATACTTCCACGACCGGATTGAGGCGCAGATTGAGTGTGATCTCGACGCCACGCCCTGCCTGCAGGTTGACGCCCGTTCGGCCTCGGCGCCCTGGCGTCTCACCGCCATGACCGAAGACGGACCCGAAGTCGTTGTCGCTGACACACAGGTCAATGGCCTGTGTGTTCGGGACCTCGCCGACCGCCTTGGCGCGAGCGGTCAGAACACCCTGACACTGCGCGTATATCTGTGGGGCTGGTCCGGCCCACCGTGGCAGTTCGTGCGCTTCCAGGCGCAGATGGTGCCACAACAGGCCGAATCCGATGCAGGCCGCCTGCAGGGTGATATGCTGCACCAGGACCGCCGGATGCAGGGAGACGGTGAGGAATACCGCCTGCGCACCGAAGACCATCCGCGGCTGCGCTACAATAAGGACAATCGGGACACCTGGCAGGAGCGGGCACAGACGACCCACACCGGGTACCTCGGCGCGGTTAAAACTGTTTTGGAGGAACTCGATGATCGCAAGGCCGCCGAGCCGTGGACATTGACCCCGGAGACGTACAAATCTAACCGCCCTGCCTGGGGGAATGGGCTGATTTCGGTGCGCCCACCGGAACCGCCCGAGATGCCGCCGGGCACCGGACAGGACCCCTTCCCGGGCTACTGGCGAGACCTGTACTGGCACGATTACTCCCACTGGCTGCTGGGCGCGGCGGTGTCCGATGACCCGGTGTTTCTCGAGCAGTGCCACCGCTGGGCCACGGTGCCGGTAAAATGGCGCTTCTGGGAAAAACCCACCTACCGCTACTTCGATTTCGAGGCCAGCTATCCCCTGCAGTGCCTGTCATCCGCCTACGATGTCGCGTATGATGAGATGACCGATCAGGAACGCGCCGATGTGCGCGAGGCCATCGCCACCATCGCCCACGGGCTGTACCTGAGCACGCTGAGCGGGCACGGCTCAATCTACAACGACCTGCGGGGCAACCACACCGCCGTGACGATGTGTGGCCTCGGTGCAGCCGGGCTGGTGCTGATGGACGAACACCCCATGGCTCGCAGGTGGGTGGCGCTGGCCGAAAAGTTCATGGTGGACGCATTCAACGAACATGAAAGCGGAGCATGGCTGGAATCGCCCAGCTACGGAGCGTACGGGGTTAACGAGTGGCTGAGGCTCGCGGAGCTTTTGCGAAACGTCACCGGTGAAAACCATTTCGACCACCCGTTTTTGAAGAAGTTCGCCGAATATCAACTTCATATCGCCGACTGGGAGGGCCGTGACCTCGGCTACAACCAGGGGGGCGCCGGGCAGTTCTGGAACCAGTGGGTCTTCTTCCCCATCGCCCGGACGTACCAGGATCCACACTTCCAGTGGCTCGGCCAGCGGCTCCTGGATGCGTCAGAGAACCACGCCGGATATGGCGACCTGTTCTGGTGGATTGACCCGTCCATCGAGCCGCAGCGTCCGACCGAGACCGTCGAGGGGCGCACCTTTTCGGACATCGGGCTGAACGTCTGGCGCAGCGGCTGGAGCGATGACGCCACCATCCTGCTGCATCACTGCGGGATGAAGGGCCAGCACAAAGAAGAAAACATGAATCACGTGACGTTGTACGCCCGGGGTCAGCGGGTGCTGCCCGATGCCATCGGGACGAAGACCGAAGACCACAACGTTCCGGTGGTGGACGGACGGATACAGAATAAATGGATGGCAGGCGAGACGCTCGATTACCACAGCGATGCAGCCTGCGGATACTCGGCGGGCCGCTTCGGCTATCACGGCTTCGTACGGCGGGTGCTTTTCCTGCGCCCGAATCTGGTGGTGCTGGTGGATGAGCTGAACCTCGGAGAGCGCGAGGACAGACAGGTGAAATTCCTGCTGCACCCGAACGGTGAGACCACCGTTTCAGATGACATTGCGACAACCATCTCCGGGGATGTGTCGGTGTCGATGTGCACGGCTCTCCCCGACGGCTCGCTGCTGCCGGTGGAGCTTGCAGAGCGGGACAGCGGCCGGGCGACACACACGTATTCGGCGATCTACGAAGGTCGTGGAGCGGTTCGCACGGTCACTTTCCTGCTCATAGGTGACAAGACCCCCCCGGCTGTAAATGTCGCCGGCGGCGAGGGCGTGCTGGAACTGGTGGCCGGGGAGGACACAACATACCACCTCGGCCTGCGCGAAGGCCCGATTTTCGCCGATTTCTCGACGACCGCCCCTCTGTGGCTGGCCCGGATCGGTCCCGATGGCCCACAGCGGATCATGGCCTGCACCGACCCCGTCATGGGCCACACCGACGCCGCGCTGCAGACGCCATCGGGCAGTGTCAGTGGAGCGCCCTGCGTGAGCTGGACGGAGTAAGACCCACCCCCGAGATGTACAAAAATGTCCCTGCAGCACGAAGGAAATGAGTGACGCTGCGGGAAAACGTAATAGTACGCGTTTGTGATGATCAGATTGCTGTAACAGTCTCTGGCGGCATGCCACTGCAGCCCGACGCATCCAGGAGGTCCTACCGTGAGACACCAACTGCCGAGTTTTCAGCTTATTGTTGCCTGCACGTTTATTGCCACGATGACAGTCTTTGCCGTTTCGGGGGCATTTGCCCAGGAGAACATATTCCGCAACTCGAGCTTCGAAGGCGTTGATGATGACGGCAACCCGGTGGACTGGCGACCGATCAATTTTAACACCGGTGGCGAGGCGCTTTTGCGGACCGGCGATGCCCAGGACGGAGAGAATTATGTCGCCTTGTGCGCGGAAAATGATGAGCAGCGGGCCTGCTGGCGCCAGAGCTTCCTGTGGGACGAAGACACCGACCGGATCACCGTCGGTGGCTGGTATCGGACACGCGACGTCGAGGCGGCTTCGGGCAAGGGGGCGTCCATTCGCCTGTTGTTTAACGACGAGCCCGGTGTATGGCATCATCTCGATATCATGACCGGCTGGTACGATCCTGCCGAAGAGTGGACATTTGTCAAGAGCACGTTCCCCGTCCCGGAAGGAACACAGGAAATCTTCGTGGAGTTCTTCCACTGGTGGACCCCTGGCGAGACTCACTGGGACAACGTTTTTATCAGACCGGCTACGGAGGAAGAGACATTGGCGAATATCTTACCGCCGGACCAGGATGTGGATCGCGATCCGGTTCACGGAAAAAACTTGCCCTACTCACCCGCCGATGGCAGTGAGACAGATTTGAACCCGCCACCATTTTTGTGGCTGCCGTCAGGCAATGATGTGACCTACGAGCTTCAGATTGACACCACTCTGGACTTCAACAGCGACAAGCTGATTGCTTTTGAGGAGATGGAATGGTGCTTCCAGATGCTCACTCAGACGCTGGAGCCGGGCATCTGGTACTGGCGCTATGGTGTGAACAAAGAAGATTATCCGACCATCTGGAGCAGAGTTCGGGAGTTTACGGTGACGTCCGAAGCTGACGAATGGGTGTATCCGGGGATCGATTCGATTGAGGTGCCCCAGGAGCGGCCGCGTCTTTTCGTGACTGCCGATCAGCTTCCTGAAATCCGCAGGCGTGCGGCTGAAGGCGACCTGAAGGATATGGCCGAACGCATCGTCAAAGGCGCGAGGAATCACGTGGGTGAGGAGCTGGTTGATGAGCCGGACTTTCTGCCCAAGGATCCCGAAAAACGCGGGCCAGCCTATACCCTGACGTTCCGCGAAACCCGACCACCGATGAACGCCATGGAGCAGGCCGCACTGGCGTATCTGCTGACGGGTGACGAGGAATGCGGCAATGAAGCCAAGCGCCGCCTGCTGCACTTCTTCTCATGGGACCCGCAGGGCTCAACCGGCTATTTCCACAACGACGAGCCGGCCATGTGGGTGATGATGCGGGGGACCAGGGCGTATGACTGGACGTACGATTTGTTTACAGAAGAGGAGCGCGAGATCGTCGAAGAATCGATGCGCGTCCGTGCTGCGGATATGTACAAAATGCTGCGGCGGATGCCCTTTGAAAATAATCCCTACTCCAGCCACCCGGGCCGCACCATCGGCTTTCTGGGCGAATCGGCCATCGAGTTTTTCGGCGAATGGCCGGAAGCGGAGAAGTATCTGGAATATATCTCCAAGATCTACTGGGGCGTCTATCCGGCCTGGGGCAAAGAAGACGGCGGTTGGAACGAGGGGCCCGGCTACTGGGGCGCATATATGAGCTTCGGGATGCATTTCGTGGTGGCATTCTCCAGGGCGACCGGTGTGCCCATCTACGAGCGGCCGTTCTGGCAGAACACCCCCTATTACCGCCTGTACATCACCCCGCCACACACGACCATGTCTCCGTTTGGAGACGGGACGCAGTGGACGCCGAGCAAGCCGGGGACCCTTATGTATTGGTTCAGCTCACTCAACCAGGACCCTGTTATCCGCTGGTACGCCGAGCGGGTCAACGCCGGACCGGGTTCAAGCATCCTAGGTGTGGTTCTTAAAGATGATGACCTCCCCGCAGAGCCCCCCACGAACCTGCCCGAGGCTCGTCTGTTCGACGGTGTCGGGCTTGTTTCCATTCATACCGATCTCGTCAACGGAGCCAATGACGTGCATTTCGCGATGCGGGCCAGCCCCTACGGAGCGGTCTCACACGGCCATAATGACCAGAACTGCTTTGTTCTGGAGGGCTATGGCGAGGCGCTGGCGATAGCGACCGGCTACTACAACCGCTACGGCTCGCCCCATCACGCCGGCTGGACGCGACAGACGAAGGCGAAATGCGGGATTACCATTGACGGCGGCATCGGCCAGGACCGCGGCTGGCAGGCCACCGGCGAAATCACCGACTTCGTGTACGACGACGCATTCGATCTATTCGTCGGCGACGCCACCAATGCCTATGGCGGACGGCTGAGTAAGGCGATTCGGCAGGTCTTTCATGTCCGTCCGGGCATTTTCGTCATCCGTGACGTCCTGGCGAGTGATGAGCCGCGGACATGGGAATACTGGCTTCACGCAATCGAACAAATGGACGTGGAGGCTGACGAAAAAACGGTGGTGATTGACCGTGATAGCGCCACTCTGACGGTCAACTTCCTGGCCCCCGGTGCCCTGGAGTTCTCCCAGACCAATGAATACGACCCACATCCCGCATGGCCGCCGGACCGGGAGTGGACGAACACGTGGCATCTGACCGCAGCCACTGCGGATAAGTCAACAGAAAACGAGTTCGTAACGGTGCTTCTGCCTGCCCGTGCCGGAGAGGAAGACCGGAATCCACAGACGCAGCTTTTGACATCAGACACCGCCAGGGGCGCCGAGCTTACCTTCGCTGATGGCTCCAAAACGGTTGTGGGCTTCGGAGTGGCCGGCGCCGAAGAGGTGAGCCTGCAGGACATATCCACCGACGCCCGGTTCTTCGCCGTCACCTATGCCCCCGACGGTTCGGTGCAAAATCATCTTTTGCATGACGGCACGACACTGCAGGCAGATGGAGAAGTACTGAAGTGAAACAGCAGGGATGAACCGGAGGGGATCGGGGAAACAAACTGAGTACACAGCCACCACCCGCCCATTCGCATTTCTGTGGATGGGCGGTTTATATTGTCTCCCCGGCCTCGAGGTATCACGAAACGGTATTCAGCCGGGGAAACATCTCAACTCTCTGTGATGGGCACGTTACCAGAGGTCTGGTTCCTGGGTATCTTCCGCCTGGCCCGTCACAACCACGTTTTCGGCCCGGGGCCCCTTTTCATCTTCCTCGACGTCGAATTCGACCGTGTCGCCCTCATTGAGGGTCCGGTAGCCTTCGCCGGATATGGCGCTGTAGTGCACAAAAACGTCCTCACCATCTTCGCGTTCGATAAATCCGTAGCCCTTCGAGTCATTGAACCATTTGATTGTACCTGTTGGCATGCAGCTTCCTTCCTTACACTTTGAAGATTTCCAGCAACTGTGCGGGGATCTCGTGTGAGTGCGGCTGTCTGCGGACGAGCCGCTCACGATCGCCACTGCCAGTGCCGGTGTAACAGACGAATATTGGAACCTCTTGCATTATATACTGAATGAACAATATCATGCAACGCATTTCTCAGCACCAGGAGAGTCTGTCGGAATTTCGGTCGCATACATAATTAGCCGAAGGGTTGAAACATCAGTATCACGAACACTATTTCAACTGACGATTCACCTGGCCGGGCACAACTGACGGGAGGACAATGGGATGAACGAAAGAATCGAACGCTACAGACAGGTGGCCCTGGATATTCTGCAGCCGTCGGAGGCTGAACTCGAGCACGGCCTGCAGCTTCACGAGAACTCGGTGGTATGCGATTCGTACGGCTTTGCACCGCGCGCGGCCATTGACGGTGATGCGATGGCCCGGGCGATTGAGCAGGGGGCATCGGAGGCCGAGCTGAAGGACATGCGCGAGGACATGACAATGACGCGGTGGGCCACCGATGAGCGCGAGAAGGCGGAGTTCATGGAAGCCTGGGATGCATCCGGCGTCACCTGCATCATGCAAAACGCCGGTGAAGAGGGGCAATCGGTCAAGCGGATGATCAAGCGGCTGGCCCGGTTCACCTGGGCGACTGACCTCATGAGCGATTTCATCACACGGGCGGTGACTCCGGACGATATCATCGCGGCCCACGAAAACGGCAAACGCAGCCTGTACTTCTCCACAAACGGCGTGCCGCTGGACGAGCAATGGGTGTCGGTGGAGGAGGAGTTGAGGTATGTCAGGATCTTCTTCCAGCTCGGCGCCCGGATGATGCACCTGACCTACAACCGCCGGAATATGATCGGTGACGGCTGCGCGGAACCTGCCAATGGTGGCCTGAGTGATTTCGGCCGCGAGGCCGTCCGGAAGCTGAATGAAGTCGGCATTATCGTGGATTGCGCTCATTCGAGCTGGCAGACGAGCCTGGATGCCGCTCACACCTCCGAACTGCCCATGGTCGCGAGCCACTCCGGGGCTGCGGCCGTCAACGGCCACCACCGCTGCAAGCCTGATGAAGTCATCGAAGCGATCGTTGACACCGGCGGCTACGTCGGCGTCTGCTGCATCCCGGCGTTCCTCGGCGGCACCGGTGATATTAACGCGCTGCTGGACCACGTGGATTACATCGCCCAAAACTTCGGCCCCGACCACGTCACTATCGGGACGGATGTGGCCTATACCCCCACCACGTATGAGGAGGAGGTGGCGAAGCTGCCCGACCGCCCGAGTACCAGGGAAGAATTCCGGACTCTGTGGGAGCCCGATGACCCGCTGCATGACCCGAAATGGAAGAAGACGCAGATGAAAGACAGCCTGGCGTGGACGAACTGGCCGTTATTTACGGTCGGCCTCGTGCAGCGAGGGTACAATGATGAGGATATCCAGAAGATCATCGGCGGCAACTGCCTGCGCGTCGCCCGCGCCGTGCTGCCAGACTGTATGGGATAAGCCCGCTGTAGCCATTGTGCGTTTGTGCGATTACAGGAGGCGAGGTCAATGAGCAAATTTCAACGGGGCTATACTATCTACCAGAATCGGCTGTCGTGCCCGGAAGACATCGAGAACTTCAAGCTCGAAGGTGACGCCTCGATCACCTTCCCGCAGGGCCGAATGAGGCTGGAGAACAACCGGGACCCCTCCGAGGGCCAGGAAGCCAATTATGTGCTGTGGTGTGACGAGGTCTTTCCGGATGACATCGTCATCTCATGGGAATTCTGGCCGATCCGCGAGCCGGGCCTGGCGATGATGTTTTTCGCCGCCCGGGGTCTGCGTGGCGAGCATGTGCTCAGCACCAATCTCGTGCCCCGACAGGGTATCTACAACCAGTACTATGACGGAGACATCAACGCCCTGCACGTCTCATATTTTCGGCGAAAAGCCCCCGGGGAACGCGCCTTTCACACCTGCAATTTGCGCAAGAGCAAAGGGTTTGATCTCGTCGCCCAGGGTGCTGACCCGATACCGTCAATCCCCGACAAAGCTCCCTCCTACACTATACAGATCATCAAGTACGGGCGCGAGGTGGTTTTCTCCATTAACGATCTGCAGATCTTGCACTTCACCGACGACGGCCAGCAATACGGGCCCGCGCTCAAGGACGGCAGCATCGGGTTCCGGCAGATGGCGCCACTGATGGCGGAATACTCCGACCTGCACATAACCGCCGCGGAAAAGGTCGAATAGTACCTGGCGTCACAGCACCCCCACAGAAGCCCCGACCTGCCGGGGGCGAGGGTTCAGCGCGAAAA